>CAZSDE010000159.1:0-7645 GCA_964605435.1 uncultured Akkermansia sp. | reverse complement strand
CATCTGAATTGTCTTCCGCAGAATCATAAGGTCTCCAGCCGCATCAGGGCCACCCACAATGAACGTGGCCACGGCCCACGTTTATCCACCACCAATCCGGTCGGTCGTTAGCCCGCATTCAGGGACAAGATTTGTCTTCCCCTCACCACCCCGGACAGGCCACGCTCGTAGCAAGTCACCATGAAAACCAGCCGCCGTTCCTTTCTCCGCTCTTCAGCCCTCAGCGTTCCGTTTCTGCTTCCATCCGGACTGCGCGCCGCGGCCGGCAGCGATTCCCCCGCCAGCCAGATCACCATGGGCTTCATCGGCATGGGGAAACAGAGCGGACACCTCCTCCGCACTTTCCTCGGTCAACCCGGCGTTCAGGTGGTGGCCGTCTGCGACGTCGATACGACCCGCCGCAGCGACGCCCGCCGCAAGGTCGAAGAATACTATTCCTCCCGCAAGGACACCACATGGAAGGGCTGCGCCGATACCGCAGACTTCCGCGAAATCATCGCCCGGAAGGACATCGACGCGGTCTGCATCGCCACCCCGGACCACTGGCACGCCATCATCACCGTGGCCGCCCTCCGCGCCGGCAAGGATGTCTACTGCGAAAAACCCCTCACCCACAACATCCACGAAGCCGTCGCCGTCATGAAGGCGGTCAGCGACCACCAGCGCGTCCTCCAGACCGGTTCCATGCAGCGCTCCAGTGGCGAATTCCGGGTCGCCTGCGAACTCGTCCGCAACGGCGTGATCGGAAAACTTCTCCGCGCCGAAGTTCAGTTCGGCCCCCCACCGCTTCCCTGCAACCTCCCAGAAGAAGCCATGGAAAACGGGCTCGACTGGGACCGCTGGCTCGGCCCGGCCCCGCTCCGTCCCTACAATTCCACCCTCTCACCCCGCGGCGTTCATAACCACTTTCCGGATTGGCGCATGAACGCGGAATACGGCGGGGGCATGGTCACCGACTGGGGTGCCCATCACCTCGACATCGCCCACTGGGGCCTCGGAGCAGACGACGCCGGGCCCCTCGAAATCGCCCCGCCAGAGGGCTGCGCCGACCTCCTTCAGCAGCGCCAGAACGGCAAAGTTCAGGGCTGCACTCTCACCTACGCCAACGGCGTCACCGTCCAGCACCTCCACAAGGGCTTCGGAGCCCACTTCTTCGGCGAATCCGGCGAAGTCAAAGTCAACCGCGGCCAGTTCGAAGTCGTCCTCAATGGCAAGGTCGCCTACGCCAAAGCCCCTAACATGAATGTCGAACGCGCCTACATGACCGCTGAAAAGGACCTCCTCAAGGACGCCACCACCAGACTCTACCGCAGCACCAATCACATGGACGATTTCCTCAAGGCCGTCCGCAGCCGCTCCAAACCCATCACCAGCGAAATCGTCGGCGGCCGCTCCGCGATCGCCTGCCACCTCATCAATATCGCCTACCGCACCGGCCGCAAACTCCTCTGGGACCCCGCCACCAATTCCTTCCGCAACGATTCCTGCCCAGCCTCCGAACTCACCCGTAGCTACCGGGGCGACTGGACGGTCTGACCGCGACACCTGAGGGGGATTTTTCCGGCCCACATGACGAGGAAGCATCCTTCCTTCCGGCAACGGAAGCACGTCGGCTGTATGCGACCATGCCCCGTGCACCACACCTGATCCATGCTGACCTCAGGCTACCGTCTGCCTGTCAGGACGGAAGCCTGACGGCGTGCCCATGCCCGCGGATCCCCTAAACCCAGCTAGCGAACCGGGGAGCATTGACCATTTCCCGCAACTCGCTTAGGAAAACCAAGTTTCAACCCAACACGGTACCCATGACTTATTTCCGCGACATTCACTCGGACGACATCATTCTATCTGATGAATTCTCCACCGCGCCAGTGGCAGGTGGCTTCGTGCTCGAGACCCAGCCGGAATCGAACGAGCAGTTTCTCGCTGCGCTGCGGCTTTCCGAAACATACTTCACCAAAAAGGATCTGACATCAAAGTTGAAACTATACCTCACGAATCTGAAGGATATCGTCTGCCGCAGGAACCCGGAACTCGGCGCGGCATTCCTCGCGCACACCGCTTCCTTTTCGAAAGAAGTACTTGCCGGTTTTGACGACTACCGGTTCTTCATTGGCTCCGGTGGCTTCAACGACGCCCAGATGGTCATTCTTGGCAAAGCTAATGAGGCCGGTCTGATGCGCTTCTACTACTTCAAGGATGGACTGCGTGCAGAAGAGGCCGTGCCCGGCGTCAATCCATGGGCTGAGTACGACGCCGCCGTGGCCGAACGGGAGGCCTCCTGCGCCGAAGAATCAGAGGAATGATGCGCTTCCTGTTCCGGTGAGCAGGCCGGCAGGCGTCTCCGGAAGCCGTCCGATACCTGTACCGGGAAGCAAGAAGCAGATCCAGACCGCGTCGGGCGTCCCGGATCCATCAGGCCCTGACGGATCCAGAGGAAGGCGAACACAAGCTGCGATGGCAGGAGCACCGGTGATCGGGTGCTTTCTGTGCATCCTTACAATGGCGGCAGTGCAATGGCAGGCCCGGTTCCGCTCCGCGTGCGCGGCAGCACCGCAGCCGGGCTTGCAGCCAGCCGGAGACTTTGCTAAGGCCCCGCCATGAAATTCCGGAGCCTCCTGCTGCTGACTCTGCCAACCGCCAGCCTGGCAGGGGCCGCCGACCCTCCGGCAGGCGGGCTCACGCTGCGCTGGCATCCAGGCACCCGCTACGTGCAGCGGCTCGAAATCCGCCAGAACGGTCTCCTGCCCACCAAGGAAGGTTCCAAATCCCAGCATGCCCGCATCACCGCAGAACAAAGCGTCCTCGTCCGCCCGCACGCCCGACCCGACTGGACCTACGTCGGCGTCGTCTGGGGTGCCTTCCGCATCGCAGGAGCCAATGGCGAGGAAACCTTCGCCTACGATTCCAGCAAACCTGCCAGCGGCTCGGACGCAAACATCACGGAGGTCGGCGACACCGTGCGCGCCTACCTCGGACAGGAGTTTCTCTTCGAACGCGATCCCGCGGGACGCCTCGCCGCCACCCCGCAGTTCGACACACTGCTCGCCGACATCGTCAAGAAGGTACCCGATGCCAAAGGGCCCGTGAAGGCATTCTTCAGCAAGGCGAACATCACGCAGCTCCTCCAGATCGGCACCCTGCCTTCGGTCCCGGATGCACCCGTGACCGCCGGATCAAGCTGGCCATTCGAGACAAAATTCAGCATTCCCGCAGTCGGCGACCTCTCCATGACGGGCGAATGCACCCATAATGGACAATCCCGTCGCGGCGGTGTCCTCTGCACGGAGGTCCCCATCGCCGGACGCCTGCGGCTCGTCTCGGGTGCCGCCATCTCTCTCCTCGGACTGAAATCAGCCAGCGGCAGCATCAGCGGTCAGGTCTGGTTCGACGAATCCCTCGGCTGGGCCCGCGAATCGGAAACCACATGGACCATCACCGCCACCCTCGGCGGCATCGCCTCCGCCACCGATGGCTCGGTTCAGAAAGTCCCCCTGCGCTCCACCACCCGCTTCATCCTCCTCCGCACGGAGAAGATTCCCTGAAGTCGGCGCAGAGCAGGGAGCCGGATAGGAATTCCCTACCTGTCTGCAGGAACCAGCCTTTCAGAAGCCCCGCTCCACAGAGATTCCAGACCTTCCAGACCTCCAGCCCCCTTATTTGGGATCGAGATTGGCCTTCATATCGTCATCGGACAAGGCCTTCGTCTCGACGCCGTTCTCCGGAACCTCAGCCCGCGCAATCCAGCTGATGGCATTGAGCACAACCTTGCGGAAGTCGTCGTTCTGCCAGTTGCGGTGGAAATGCGCCCCCGTGAACCCAAAGCCCCGTCCAGCGTCGCCATTGTCCGCAACCCACATGAGATGCTGCGCCTCGCCCTTGGCAATGGATTCCCGCACATGAGGATTGCCACTATGGGGACCGTCACCACGGTTAAGCGTCTCCGCCGGAGGCAGCGCCGTCAGAATCGGTGTCACCCCCTTCATGCCTTCCCGGAACCGCATGTGATAGTACCATTCGTCATTCGCCTTGAACGGCTTCACCCCGCGCGTGACCTCGTGCTGAGGGAAACTTCCGTAACTCGCTTCCCAGTGCGGATTGACACTCCAGTCGGTTTCAAAATACCCACCGGTCCACTTCATGAACAGATCACCACCTGCACCCTTGGGGATCTCCACCGCATAGTGAATGCAGCCCACCCCCATCCCCTTGGCCTGAGCCGCCTCCACTTCCGCCAGATGCGGATTGACCATGTGCCCGCCTCCCCCGTCCGAATACATCACCAGCGCATTCGCGTTCTCAAAGGCCGAAGCATCAGCCGGCCAGCCATTCGAATAAACAGTCGCATAGATCCGGTCGGAAGCCGATTCATTGAGCAGACGGCTCAGCAGCATGCAACCGGCCCGGTGCTCGTGATCGCCAGGGCCATGACTGATGCGACCGGCGACGAATACCACCTTCTTAACCCCTTCCATGGGCAGTCGCCGCAGCTTGATGTTCCGGAACTGCACCTTCATGGGCGGACCCGCATGCAACTGCAGCGCCAGCAAGCCACCCCGGCGCCTCATCTCGGTGTCCTCATCCGTGACCGCCGCCGTCATCTTGCCATTGATGTAATTCTCGATCGTGAATCCCTTCGCGACAATCCGATACGTGTTCCAGTCATCCTTGCGGATGCCGGCCTGAATTTCGGCGCTGTCACCAACCTTCCCCTGCACAGTGGGCTGGTGATTCGCCCCGATGACCGTCTTTTCGCCGCGGTTCGCCAGAATGCCGCGGTACGCCTCGCCATACACAATGCCGCTGTAGGTGTCCCCGGCCTCCATGTCCGCCTGATACCCCCCAATCGCCCACTTCCGGTCGGGCAGACGGAAACTCCGCACCTGAATCCCGCTGTTCCCTCCCTCCAGCTTGTATTCCAGCGTCAGTTCGAAATCGTCCACTTCCCCGCGGTTCCAGATCAGAAACGTGTTCGCTTCCGTGGGGACTTCCGCCGTCGTCTGCCCGGTGATGCAGCCGTCTTCCACCTTCCAGAACCGCGGATCGCCATCCCATCCCTCGAGCGACTTGCCATCGAAAAGCGCCGTGCCCTCCTGCGCTCGCGCACTCAGGGTCATCACAACGGCAAGACAGGAAAGAATCAGGGTTCCGGATTTCATGAGGCAGATCGGTGGCGGGGATGAATAATGCGTGGCGATACGGGCGGCCGCCTCTGCGTTTTTCAAGACATTCCCACGACTTCCGTCCGCTCCCCCATGGCGGACCATCCGCACCGGAATCCGCAACCACCTTGTTTCCCTGACAGACCGTGCTTTCGTACCTCTCAGACCGAGATGCCTCATCCATGAAAACCGCGTCCTTCTCCCTCTTCCGCACTCTGCCGCTCAGCCTCATGCTGACTCTGTCAATGACTTCCTGCGGCAAGGCCCAGGATGCCGCGGCTCCGAAACCCGAGGCTGCCTCCGGCGTCTTCCGAAATTCCCTCACGATCGACAAAAATCCCATGCAGCGGTCCGGCGCGGTCCTCAAAAGCTACGCGGACATGCTCGACAAGGTCCAGCCCAGCATCGTCACCATCCAGACCGGCATCGAGACGCCCACCGCCCGCCGCAGTTCCAGCAACGAAGATGTTCTCCGCTTCTTCTTCGGCCTCCCCGCAGCCCCTCAGCCCCGCAGCAATGGAAACAGCGGCAACACATGGCAGCAGCTCGGCATCGGTTCCGGCGTCATCGTCAGCCGCAGCGGCTACATCATCACCAACCGCCACGTCGTCCTGCCCCCGGACCTCGACATGGAACTGCGCGACTACATCCGCATCATGAAACTCCGGGTCAGCATCCCCGGTCGCGAAACTCCCGTGCTCGCAGAACTCATCGATTTCTCGTCGGAAACCGACATCGCTGTCCTCAAAATCCCCGGCTCCGACCTCCCGGCGGCCACCCTCGCCGACAGCGATCAGGTCCGCGTGGGCGACGTCGTCTTCGCCCTCGGTGCCCCCTTCGGCATCGATAAAACCGTGACCATGGGCATCATCAGCGCCCGCCGGAATGACGAAGTCCTCGCCGGATTCGAAAAACAGGAACTGCTCCAGACGGATGCCTCCATCAATCCCGGCAATTCCGGCGGCCCCCTCATCGACGCCGACGGCCGCATCATCGGAATCAATACCGCCATCTACTCGCGCTCGGGCGGCAACATGGGCATCGGCTTCGCCATCCCCATCAACAAGGCGGTGGCCGCCGCCGATGCCCTCTCCAAACCCCGGGGCTACCTCGGCGTCCAGCTCTCCCCGGTCGACCAGCGCGTCGCCCGGCTCTACGGATTCAAAGGCGGTGCCTTCGTGGGCTCAGTCGAACCCGGCACCCCCGCGGAAAAAGGCGGCCTCCGGGAAGGCGATGTCATCCTCGAAATCGACAGCACTTCCGTAAGCAGCGATGCCGACCTCCGCCAGCGCCTCGCCGCCCAATCCCCCGGCACCAAAGTCCGCCTTTCCATCCTGCGCGACGAAAAGAAGGGGGAAATCACCATCACCCTCGGCGACCGCAACCGCTTCGGCCCGACCACCGACAGTCCGGACAATGCCATCGCCGGGTCCCCGCCTGACACCGGAAACTACGTCGTCGGCAGGAAGATCATGCCCGCCGCGGAACCCGACCGCGCCGCGCTCAATCTTCCGCAGGGCGTACCCGGCCTGCTCGTCGCCGAGGTCCAGCCGAATTCCCCGGCCGCCAGCGCGGGAATCCGCCAGGGGGACATCATCCTGCGCATCAATTCAAAGTCCCCGGCCTCCGCACAGGAAGCCGCCGAAGCCATCACCTCGCTCTCCCGCAACCGCATCGCCATGCTCCACATCCGCCAGGGCGATGTCACCAAGCTGATGAGCCTCGAACTCCCCTGAACCGATCAGTCAGGGCACACGCCACCATCTTCCTCATGCCCTTCCTCTTCTCTTCGGCCGGGAGCCGCCTCGCCGCCCGCAGCGGCATCCTCGACCTCATGGATGACCTCGGCCGGGCGCTCACCACGGACCCGGAAATGCGCATGCTGGGCGGTGGCAACCCAGCCCACATCCCGGCAGCCAATGCGCTCTGGCGGCAGCAGATGACGAGCATTCTGCAAGACGGCGACCGCATGGAACGCACGCTCGGGAACTACGACCCGCCACGCGGCAACCCGGCTTTTCTCAAGGCCCTCGCCGGCTTCCTGCACACAGCCTGCGGCTGGCACCTCACCCCGGAGAACCTCGCCGTGACCTCTGGCGGCCAGACCGCCCTCTTCTACCTGTTCAACCTCCTCGGCGGATCCATGCCCGATGGCTCATTCCGTCACATCCTCCTCCCCCTCGTCCCGGAATACATCGGCTACGCGAACCAGGGCATCGAACCCAGCCTCTTCATCGGCTGCGAGGCCATCATCGAGGCCGCCCGCGACCTTGCAGTTCCCTACAATTTCGATGCCATCACCCGGACGCCCAACACGCTCGATGCCCATCGTCTCATCCGCTGGTCACACACGGCCGACCGCCAGAACCAGGTGGCCGAGCGACTGTTCACAGCCTACTGGAACGAGGGTCGCGACATCGGCCAGCACGCCGAACTTGCCAGGATAGCAGGAGAGGCCGGCCTTAACCCCGCTCAGATCGCCG
>CAZSDE010000158.1:5354-7672 GCA_964605435.1 uncultured Akkermansia sp. | reverse complement strand
CTACCTCCGGGAAAATGACCAACCATGGTACGGGCCAGGGGCCAGCCAGAATAAATAAGGGGTGGCCGGGGACGGAAGCTACGGACCTCTTTGGCTGGACTTTTTCTGCGACGCAAACTGTGGGGCCCCTGATTCAGGACAGAGTGGCAAGGTAATCCGCTTCCGGGAGGAGGGCGTCGACGTCGGCGGGATGGTCCGGGTTGATGCGGAAGAGCCATCCGGCACCGTAGGGATCGGAATTGACCAGAGAGGCATCGGCGGTGGCGGCGGCATTCACTTCCGTGATTTCGCCGGAGACGGGAGCATAGATATCCGAGGCCGCCTTGACGGATTCGATGACGGCGACGGCTTCACCGGCTTTGACTCTGCGGCCGGGCTTCGGGAGTTCGAGGAAGACGACTTCGCCGAGTTCCTTCTGGGCGTGGTCGGAAATGCCGACAGTGGCGGGGGTGGTGCCGGAAGTGATCCATTCGTGGGAACGGGCGAAGCGGGCGTTGGCAGGGGCGGACATGATCTTGGATTGAGTTGGGAATTTGCTCGGGAAGTGCTTGTGGCGGGGGATGCCGGGAATCAGGCCGGGGTGGGTTTCCGGTAAAACGGTTTCCGGACAATTTCTGCGGGCCAGCGGTTGCCGCGGATTTCGATTTCGACGGCTGTGCCGGGGGCGGTGGCGGCGATGGGGAGGTAGGCCATGGCGATGCCGGTGCCGAGGCTTGGGGAAACGCCGCCGCTGCAGAGTTCGCCGATGGTTTCGCCTGCGTGGATGACGGGGTAATGCGGACGCGGGGGCGGGGCACCGGGAGCCATGCGGATGGCCGCGAGGCGCGACGTCAGGCCCGCTGCTTTCTGCCGGGCGAGGGCGTCCCGGCCCATGAAGGGGCCTTTTTCCATGTCCACGAAGAAGCCGAGGCCGGCTTCGAGCGGGGTGCGGTCCGGAGCGAGGTCATTGCCATTCAGCGGGAATCCCATTTCGAGGCGGAGGGTATCGCGGGCACCGAGTCCGCAGGGAGTGGCTCCCGCGGCGAGGGCCTGCTGCCACCATGCGATGGCGTCCGCGGCCGGGCAGAAGAATTCGAAGCCATCCTCGCCCGTGTAGCCGGTGCGGCAGACAAGGCAGGTGGTGCCATTGAGCTGGATGGCGACGGCTCCGTTGCGCGGGGGCAGGGAAGCCGCGCCATCGGTCATGGCAGCGAACACTTCAGGTGCGCGTGGACCCTGGATGGCCATGGCGGCCCAGTGTGGACTTTCGTCGCGGAACGTGATTCCCGGGACGGCATGCTGGATCAGCCATGTGCGGTCCTCGTCGAGCCGCGCCGCATTGACCACGAGAAACCATTCGTCCGCGCTGAGCCGGTAGGCAATGAGGTCGTCGATGACGCCGCCTGCTTCATTGAGGAGGAGCGTGTACTGACCTTCGCCGGGCTGCAGCCGCGCCGTATTGTTGGTGAGGAGGCCATTGAGCCATGCGGTGGCTTCGGGTCCCGTCACGAAGAACTCGCCCATGTGCGAAATGTCGAAGATTCCGCAGGATGAACGCACCGCGAGATGTTCCGCCGAAATTCCGGCATACTGCACTGGCATGTTCCATCCAGCGAAAGGAACCATGCGGGCTCCGAGGGCGCGATGGGCCTCGAGCAGGGGTGACTGGGAAAGGGTAGAAGCGTCCACTTCCACTATGCTGGACACGGCTCCACCATTGTCAAAGGCCGAATCCCGGGAAAGCGTTTGCTTGTGCGGGTGCGGCGGTGTCAGTGACGGCGTAGATTGCAGAGAAGATGAGTATTTTTGATCGACTTGAGCGGCGCATGGGCTGGGTAGCGGTACCCGGGCTGGTGCGGTACATTGCGATGTTTCAGGTGCTGGTGTTTGTGCTCATGCGGTCGCGTCCGGATTTCGCGTCGATGCTCACTCTGGAATTGGACAAGGTGCTGAGCGGGCAGGTGTGGCGGCTGTTCACGTTTCTGTTTGTGCCTTCGGCGGGCAGTCTGTTCTGGTTTGTGTTTGCGGCGATGTTTCTGCTCTTCATGGCGGAGGCACTCGAGGGAATGCTGGGGCCGTTCCGGCTGACGTGCTACGTGCTGTTGTTTCTGGTGACGCAGTGGCTGGGCCTGCTGCTGTTTGGCTGGCTTCCGGGCGTGGGCCTGCTGGCTCCCTCGCTGTTCATCAGCAATCTGTTCTTTGCGCTGGCGGCCATGGCACCGCGGACGGAAATCCGGCTGTACTTTGTGGTGCCGGTGCAGATCCGCTGGATTGCGCTGCTTGATCTGCTGCTGATTGTCTACACGTGTGTTAAGGCTCCCATCCTCTTTCCGGTGATG
>CAZSDE010000158.1:0-5344 GCA_964605435.1 uncultured Akkermansia sp. | reverse complement strand
GTGTGGTCGCTACTCCCTCACCACTCGACTCGATCAGTTGCTGCCGCGCCTGGGTGGCTCATTGCCCGGCGGATTGCTTGCGCACTACGCCCCCAGGCCCCTGATTCGCCCGGGAGAGCCGGTGTTGGCGCTGCGGCAGGAGCACGGACAGATCCAACCCGCTCTGATGCTCTGGGGACTGCTGCCCTTTGTGCTGATGTTTGTGCCCGGCTGGGTCCGGGACGTGCGCCAGCGGGCGAGATCCGGGGCCCGGCGTGCGGAATTCAAGGCGCAGTCGCTTCCCGAAGAAGAAGCCTTTCATTCCTGCAAAGTGTGCGGCCGGACCGACCGGGGGAATCCCGAGCTGGAATTCCGGATCGCTGGAGACGGGGAGGAATACTGCGGAGAACATCAGCCGGAGTAGCCCGCGATGGGCTTGTTCCCAACGATCGCCGACGAACTGGAACCGCTGGTGCGGGAAGCCGCTGACGCCGGCGTCATGGTCGGTACTTCGTCATGGAAATACCCAGGCTGGATCGGTCAGCTGTACGACGCCTCCCGCTACGCTGTCCGCGGAAGACTGGCGCAGACAAAGTTCGAGCGGGCATGCCTGACGGAATACGCCGAGGTCTTCCGGACCGTCTGCGTCGACGCCACGTACTACCGGTTTCCCGACCGTGAAATGCTCGGCGGGCTGGCCGATCAGGTACCCGACGGCTTCCAGTTCGGTTTCAAGGTGACGAGTGAAGTCACCGTGAAGGACTTTCCGAAGCTGCCGCGGTATGGCTTGCGCGGGGGTCGCGGGAATCCGGATTTTCTGAATGCCGGACTCTTTGCGGAGGCCTTTCTGCGACCGTGCGAATCCATCCGCGGCAAGGTGGGCATCCTCATCTTTGAATTCTCCCACTTCCATCCCGGGCAATTCGCGCGCGGCCGGGAATTCGTGGAACGCCTCGACCAATTCCTTGGCGAACTGCCCCGCGGCTGGCGCTACGGCGTCGAAATCCGGAACCGCACCTTCCTGCATCCCGACTACTTCCGCTCCCTGCGGCGTCATGGAGTCGTGCATGTCTACAATCAGTGGACCGACATGCCATCGGTCGGCGAACAGATGGCCATGGAGGAATCGGCGACGGTCGATGGGGCAGTGGCGGCACGGTTTCTCCTGACGCCGGGGCGGGAATATGAAGCCGCCGTGGCCGCCTTCAGTCCGTACCGCGAGACGAAGCAGGTCGACGAGGGAGCCCGCGAAGCCGGCACCCGTCTCGTGGTCGCAGGCATGACGCAGCGCAGGCCCGGCAGCGCATGGATCTATGTGAACAACCGGCTCGAAGGCAGCGCCCTCCAGACGATCCGCGCCATGCTGCTGGCGGCACGGCTGCGCCGCATGGAGTCGCCCTGATTTCCCCTTCCGGCCGCCGCGGCGGAATCGTATGATGCCAGCGTGTCCCGATCCGTTTTCCTGACAATTGCCGGTCTCTTTCTGTTCGCTGCGGCGTTCGCGGCGGCGGCCGCGCCAGTCATGGTGAATGAGATTCATTACGACAATGCGGGCACCGATGCGCAGGAAGGCGTGGAAGTGGCCGGAGAAGCCGGGACGCTTCTCAGCGACTATGCGATTGCCTTCTACAATGGCAGCGGTGGCGGAGAGTACCTGACCGTGAATCTGAGCGGTGTGATCCCGTCGGAGAACGGCACGGGATTCGGAGCGGTCTGGATTCCGGTGAGCGGGATTCAGAATGGAGCGCCGGATGGCCTTGTGCTCTACCGCCGGAGTAGCCGGGAGATTCTTCAGATGCTGTCGTGGGAAGGCAGTCTGCCTGCGGTCAGCGGCGTCGCGGCCGGACAGACCCTGCCCGACATCGGAGTCGCTCAGCTGGGCAGCGATTCCGCCGAGCAAACCCTGCAGCTGGTCGGGCGCGGGAATGCGGCAACACAATTCCAATGGGCCGGACCGCGCCTCGCCAGCCGTGGGAAACTCAATGCCGGACAGGAATTCACCGGCACCGGAGCGCTGGTGACGGCGGCTGCCTTTCTGCCATCGCAGGTCCGTGAAGGCGGTCGCGTCCAGTTCGCCATCCGCCTCGAACCACCGCCGGGCACGGCCACCGAATGGATCGTGCAGCAGAATCCGCCCGGTGCCGTCAATCTGCCGTCCCGCCTTGCCGTGCCGGCCAGCGGTCAGCTCAGCATGGACCTTGCTGTTGCCGCGGACGGCCTTGTGAAAGGCTATCAGGAAGTGGTCGTGGCCCTGAGCGATGCCGCCGGGCAACGCGATCCGGCGTCGGCTGTGCTCGGGGTCATTGATGGCGACCGTCCGCGGGCCGCAGCGGAGGGATCCCTGCGGGTCATGTCCTTCAATGTGCTCAACGGGGTGGGATCGAGCGGCAGCGATGGCGGCCGGGCTGCGCGGGAAGTGATCGAGCGGATCAGTCCCGATGTGATCCTGTTCCAGGAAGTGGCGAGCGCCGGGGACTTTGGCGATCTTCTGGCGATGCTGCGCGAAGCCGGTTTTCCGGCAACGCCCGAGACCCTTGCGCTGCGCGGCGATGCCTTCGCGGACCAGGCATTGGTGCGCGGCGATCTCTCCGGAACGCAGGATGCTGCCGTCGTGATCGCCTCCCGCTGGCCCCTGCGTCATCGCGTCCAGATCGGCCGCGGCCTCGCCAACCGCCGCGAAATCACCCGTTATCCGATGCTCGCGGTGGTCGATGTGCCATGGCTGAACGCCGCGGACGACCCCGCCATGGTCAGTGTCCATCTCAAGGCTGGGCGCAGCGATGCCGATTCGTTCCGTCGTGCCCTCGAATTGTTCCGCCTCCGCGAAGGACTGGCCGCCCTCGGCTGGACGGATGGTGCCCAGCCTCTAGTGGTGGGTGGTGATTTCAATGAAACCGACTGGATGCCGCAGGCGGTATCGTACCGGACCGATGCCGCCGCCGTGCAGTCGCCGGGGACGCCCTTTGCGGATGGTTCGTCGCTGCCGTCATCGTTTCTGGGGGGAAGCGACCTCGCCGCGGGCCTGCTGCTGCCGTACCGCGTCTTCCCCCACAGCGGCATGAACCCGTCCGGACTGCAGGCCCTCGCACTGCGCCAGGCCGACGGGATCAATGCCGTGACATGGCCCACGGGAGAAGCGAAACTCGATTATCTCTTCGTGAGCGATCGCCTTGCCGCCATGGGATCGGAAGACGGCGAAATCTTCGAAAGCCGCCTCGATGCCATCGCCGACGGCCTGCCGAAACGGAACGATGCTGCCCACCCGGCCCTCAGCGCCACGGCGTCGGATCACCTCGCCGTCTTCGCCGATATCCCGATGCTGGATCAGCCTGGCCTGCAGCTCGAAATGACGGCACCGCGCGCCGAAGAAGGAACACAAGGCATCTCGGCGGTCGTGCGCCTTTCCAGGCCGGTCGACCGCGCCGTCACGGTATCCCTGCGGCCATGGCGCGATGCCCGGCTGGAGATTCCCGATGTGATCATTCCCGCGGGCTCCACCACAGGAATGTCACCGGTGCAGATTCCATGGCTCGCATCGCCCGAACCCCACCGCATCGTCACCATCGAAGCCCATGCCGACGGGTTCCGCCCCGCCTACGGCCGCCTCGAAGTGCGGAACCGCGAGCCATCCGGACAATTGATCCTGACAAAGTACGCCGAGCCAGTGGGATCACTGGGCGGCCGCGCCATCGAAGTCATGAACCTCAGCGGGGAAATCATCGACTTCGCCCAGCAGGGCCTTGCGGTCCGGCGCTACAGCAATGGCGCAACCGACGGGGTCAATGACGCCCGGGTTTCCTCCGGATGGCTCGCTCCCGGGCAGGTCGTGGTGATTGGCGATGCGACCACCGGTCAATGGATGGCTGCACAGGGATTCCTCGCAGCCACGGATTTCGGGGCCGCCGAAGACGGTACGGTCTATCCTAATGCGGAGGGCCGCGCTGTTTTTGTGTACGACCGCATGTCCTTCACGGGAAACGACGCCCTTGAACTCGTGCTGGGCGGGCAGCGCTGCGATGTCTTCGGGGAAATCGGCCACGACCCCGGCGAGGCGTGGCGAGGACCAGGCAGCGAAACGACCGCCGATGCTGTGCTGCATCTGCGCGGCAGCATCGCCACGGGCACCGCCGGATGGCGGGAACCCGGACGTCGCTTCGCAGCGGCCGCTGGCGGACTCGCAGGATTCGGCGTCCCGCCGGTGATCACTGATCCATGGCCCGCATGGGCGGCGGCAGCCGGTCTCCGCGGGGTGCGCGCGGCTCCCACGTCCGATGCCGATGGCGATGGCTCCATGAATCTTCTGGAATACGGCATGCTGAGCGCACCAGCCGATGGCGCATCGCTCCCGGTCATGGCCACGGGCGCCGACGGCATCACCCGATCCCTGCGCACTTCCGATGCCGCGCTGCGTTTCACGGTCGAGGAATCCGATGACCTGCGCACATGGCGGCCGGCCGTCGGCACGGAAACCGTACTCCAGATTCTGCCGGGCGGCGATGTGCGCACGCGCTTCGAGCCCCGGAACTGGGCCGGGGGTCAGCCCCGGTGGTACCGTCAGTACATGGCCCGCGAATGAACCGGATCTGCCCCGGCACATGAGGGAATCATGAGCCATGCCGGGCCGTCCGCGGAAATTTCCCCAGCCGTGTCAGAAAAAGCTTGTCCGGACCACGGCCGATCCGGTAGCAGCGACCGAATCCAAGAACCAATTCATCATGATCCGCTCCGCCATTTCCGCCCTCGCCGCTGCCGCCATGGTTTTCTCCGCCACCGCCGGACGCGCGGCCGCCGACGACCATGAAATCATCGAAGATGCCATGAAGGGTGGCTTCAAAGGCGATGATTCCCTCGTGAAGAAGGTGGTGGGCGGCAAGGCGACCAAGGAAGAAATGGCGAAGCTCAAGGAATACTGCGACGCCCTCGTCAAGGTGAAGCCTCCCGTGGGCGACGAAGCATCATGGAAGGAAAAGACCGAAGCGATGGCGAAGGCCATGGCCGCGGTCCAGGCGGGCGAGGCCGATGCCACCAAGGCCTTCGAAAAGGCTTCGAACTGCAAGGCCTGCCACGAAGTCCACCGCCCGAAGAAGAAGTAAGTGCCTTCCTGCCGATTCGGGCAGGACACACGCGTCACGGATGCCGCGCCGCCATGGCGTCGGCGAGAAATTCCGCAATCCGCTGATCCGCCCAGCGTGTCAGATCTCCCGTGGCGTCGGGGAAGCCGACATGGCCCCCGTGCTCCGGAGCTTCGAGATGGAAGTGCGCATGGCCGCGGGCCAGCACGTCCGGAAACGAAGGCGGAGCCAGCATGGGGTCGTTGCGGGCATTGAGCAGCAGCGACGGGACAGTCAGCCGCGGCAGCAGCGGC
>CAZSDE010000157.1:0-7695 GCA_964605435.1 uncultured Akkermansia sp. | reverse complement strand
CGATGGACCCGCGCGGGGATTTCATTGCCTCGATTCAGGGGTCGGCCGGGCGCCCTGCGGGAACCGACTACCACGCGCTGGTTTCCAATTATCATCCTCCGGCAAACCTGCTGGCGCGCTTTGCCGACATGGGCATCGACCGCTTCTTTGGCGGGGCCAACGATCTCGTGGTGCCCTCCGAGGGAGGCTGCCGGACGGGTGGAGAGGAATCCTCATGGATTGCAGGAGAGCGGATTGGATGCTTCGGACCCGGGGGAAATCTGACGTCGTCCGTGCCCGTGAATCATGGAACGTTCTTTGCCCAGGCGGCCACTTCGGATTTTCTGCTTTCCTCCCTGCTGGGCAGACCGGCGTCGCATGATCCGGTCGATCCCCTGCGGGAACTGCCGCTGCGGGGACGCCGGAGCGGGGTGGTGGCGGCCCTTGCGGCGGGGCCTCCGGAAGTGGTGACTCCGCCCGCAGCTTCCGGGCCTGCCCGCGCTGCCGAGCCGATGGCGCGGGCGTCGGAGCCCGCGCGTGCGGAAGCAGATGGGTGGGAAGACGAGGATACGCTGTATCTGACCGTGCTGGCTTCGGTGATGACCGACAACTTTCAGAAGCAGAGGTCCACGCTGATGCTGCTGGCGCAGTATGGCAGTGCGCGGGTGGCCGAGCCGTTCTACACCCGCAATGTCGATGCCAGTGCGACTGAGCAGACCATCTGGAACGCATCCCAGCTGAAGGCTGCCGGGACCATGTTCAAGGAGATCATTGCCATGCAGCAGGCGCTGCTGGCCTACACCAACGAAGGGACACCGCTCGGGAAGGATGGTCGTGATTCCGGGGGAGCCGAAGGATTTGTGCAGCGGCTTGGAGAGAAGCTCTTCAATGTGCTCTTCACTGGGCAGGTGCGGAGGCTCTACGATTCCGTGGTTTTCGCGCATCGGAACCGCGAACTGAACATTGTCTTCACGTCGATGGTGCCATGGTTGTCTGATCTTCCGTGGGAGATGGCATGGGATCCCGGCTACAAGGGATTCCTTTCCACCGGCAATGTCCGCTTCCTGCGCAATGTGCTCACGCCCGTACCTGCCGACCGCATTACGCGGCGCCATGGGCGGCTCCGGATTCTGGTGGCGTCGGCTCAGGCAGCTGGTGCCGCCATGCTGTCCGACGATCAGGAAATCCAGCGCATCCGGGATTCGTTCCGGGCGCTCACGGATCTCGGGCTCGTGGACGTCGATGTGATTCCGCGGTGCACGCCTGATCTGCTGCATAGTCAGCTGCGGTTTGCGACGGATGACCAGGAATACGACGTCCTGCATTTCATCGGGCATGGCAGCCATGACGTGAAGACCGGGGGTACGATTGATTTCGAGCGGGAGAGCGGTGAGGTGCACCGGGTTAGCGCGCGGCAGTTTGCGGACCTTGTGCGTGGGCGGGGCATCCGGATTGTTTTTCTGAATGCCTGTGAGACTGGGCGTGGTTATGGGGCGGGCGACGAAGGGACCAACTACAACCGCGGGGTGGCGGTGGAACTGGCGGAAGAAGGCATTCCTGCGGTGGTGGCGAATCAGTATTCCGTGGTCGATCAGCTGGCCTCGCTTTTTTCGCTGCATTTCTATTCGTGTCTGGCGCATGGGCTGAGTATTTCCGATGCCATGCGGGAGGCGCGCATTGCAGTGAGTCATTCCGAGGATGCGGAGCCGATGGACTGGGCGGTGCCGGTGCTGTTTGCGCGCAATCCGCGGGCTGTGCTCTGTCAGCGGAGGCCATGGGACCGTGAGAGAGTGCTGGCGGACCCCGGACGGGTCACTGCGGTGACGCGGCGCAGTGCGGCGTCCCTGCTGCGGAAGCCGAAGACAGTTGCCGTGTGGAGTTCATCCCCGTCGCTGAGCTACCGTGAGCATCTGGGGGAAATCATCAGCGAACTGAATGCGGCGCAGGAGGCCTTCCGGTTCTCCGCGAAGGCGCGCCGCATTCCGAGTTCCTTTTTCTCGCGCGACGGGGTCACTGGCTATCTTGATGTGGCCAAAGTGAACCGGGAGATTGACCGGATCCGCAAGGCGTATGGGGTGGACCATCTCATCTGCATCACGGATCAGCCGCTCATGGCCCGCGGGGCCGCTGCGGATAAGCTGGAAGCGATTTATTACCATCTGGACCTCGGCAGCAGTGCGCAGGTGATTCTTTTTTCCGTATGGGGATTTGATCCACCGCTCACGGGGGAAGTGTTCCGGGCCGGCCTTGCGAATCACATTGGCATTGGCCTGATCGAAGGCATGGCGGGACTGCAGACCGGCTGTGAGGCGTACCATCCGGTGCGGGAAGAGAAGCATTCGATTGGCTACTTCAATGATGAACGCAGCGTCGAGCATCTGGCCGGGAAGATGCATACGCCCGATCATGTGAAGTCGTGGATTCAGCAGGGGATCACGAATGGACGGATGACAGCAGAGCAATACGAAGCGATTCAGGTGATCATGAATCTCTACCATGGAGGAGAGGGGGCATGAGGCGGGCGGTGCGTTGGGAAGCCGGTGGTCTGCTCTGGTGCTGCATGCTGCTGATGCTGGGCGGCGGTCTGCTGCGGGCGGTTCCGGCGAATCTGGCCGTGGGGCGCACGGTGCGGGCGTCGTCGTCTGGTTATGGATCGGTTCCGGATGATGCGGTTGATGGAAACCGCGACGGGCAATTCTTCACGGGCGGATCGGTCTGGCATACGCTCATTCCGGATGTGGCTCCGTGGATTGAAGTCGATCTCGGGGCGGATTTTCATCTCGACCGGATCATGCTGTGGCCGCGGACCGATCAGGCTCAGGCGACCGTGCGGAATCTGAGGATCCGGGTGACTGATGGGGCGGGTGCGGTGGTGCATGATGAGGTGGTGCTGGCGAATCAGGTGGCCGGGAATGTGTGGGGTACGGTTTCGGTGCGTGGGGTGCGGGGACGGATGGTACGGCTGGAGCGCACGGATGTGCCGGCGAATCCTGATTTCCTGACCTTTGCCGAGCTGGAGATTCATGGTCAGCGGGCCCCGGTGCCGGCGAATCTGGCGCTGCGGAAGCCATGGACGGCGTCGAATCCCGGTGGGTACGGGACGCCACCCGACGCGGGCAACGACGGGATCATCGATGGCGATTACAATCACACGGGTCGGCCCGTGTATCACAGCCGGGCGACGGGCACCGTGCAGCATTACGAGATTGATCTGAGTGGTGGCGAGGCCGTGGACCAGGCCGTTGATTTTGTGAGGATCTACAACCGGACGGATTTCACGGTGAACCGCGAGCTGCGTTTGTCGCTGCGGGCGGCGGATGGACGGCAAGTGTGGCAGGAAGTGGTGAATGTGTCGCGCGAGGTGACGGTGCGGGGTGGGCGGCAGTACGATGTGACTGTCGAGGTGCCCGGAGTGGTCGATGCCCGCTGGTCGAGGGTCGAGACTGTGGGCGTGGAAGCGCTCAGTTTTGCGGAATTGGAAGTGTTCGGCCCCGAGCAGGACCGGACGCCGCCCGCCGTCGATGCGGTCGATCCCTCCGCGGGGTCGAGGGTGGCCGAACTTGCGGCGGTCACCGTGACCTTCAGCGAGCCCGTCACGGGAGTGGAGGCCGGCGATCTGCTGGTGAATGGGGAACCATGTGCGGCGGTGGCCGCGCAGTCGCCATTGGTCTGGTGGTTCCGGTTGGCGTCCCCTGCTGCGGCTGGTGTGGCGAAGTTTTCATGGCGCGACGGGCATGGGATTGCCGATGCGGAAGGGAATGCGCTCGATGTGGTAGGCTGGGAAGTGACGGTTGATCCGGCTGCTCCGGTGGCCCGTCCGTACGTGAGTGAAATCCTCTGCGAGAACCGGGGTGGTCTGACGGATGAAGATGGGGATTCGCCCGACTGGATCGAAGTGACGAATGGCGGGCCGGTGAGCATGAATCTGGGTGGCTGGCATCTGAGTGACGACCTTGGGGTTCCTGCGAAGTGGCGGATTCCGTCGCCGCTGCGGCTGGAGCCCGGGGCGAGTGTGGTGGTGTTTGCGTCGGGCAAGAATCGGGCGGTTCCCGGTGCGCCTCTGCACACAGGCTTCCGGCTGAGTGCTTCCGGCGGCAGTGTGCTGCTGAGCAAGCCCGACGGAGTGACGGTGGTTTCCGTGATCCGGAATTACCCACGGCAGCTGGCCAATGTTTCGTATGGGATCGGTCTGGCAGGCGAGGCTGCTGCTCTGCTGGTGTCAGGGGCCGATGGCAAGGCGCTTGTGCCGGGCAGTCCCGTGCCCGGCTGGGAAGAGCCCGACTTTGTTGATGCCGACTGGCGGGCGGTGCGGACCGGAGTGGGCTTCGATGCAACGTCCGGGATGAGTGGCGAGGGCCCCATGGTGCTATGGCGGTTCAATGATGCGTCGCAGCCCTCCGTGGCGGTCGATGCGACTGGGCAGGGCAGGGCGGGATCCGTCAGCCGGGCCGTCTACACGGCGGATGGTGGCGGGGTGACTGGGAAAGCGGGCGACCGGGCCCTGAGCTTTGGAGGAACCGGGGTGATGACGGTGGCTGCGGCGTCGGCGGGGGCGTTTGATGCCGTCGTGGCGAGCAATGAGGTGGCGGTGAGCGCGTGGACGTACGGGGCCGCGGCCCAGCCGTCGGCGGGATACCTCTTCTATGCGGGGGCTGCGGCTGACGGGAGCGGCACGCGGGTGCTGGGGGCCCATCTGCCGTGGTCCGATTCCGTGATCTACTGGGACACTGGGGGTTGCTGCGATTCCGGGCAGCACCGCATCGCCGTGGGCGAGCCGAATGCCATGATGTGGCGCGGTCGGTGGAATCACTATGTCTTTCAGAAGAAGGGCAGCTGGAAGGAGATCTGGCAGAATGGGCAATTGCTGACATCCGGCGAGAATGTGGCCCCCATGCTGGCTTTCCGCAGTTTCCTGCTCGGGGCGGGCAGTGTGGCAGGCACGAATCCCTACAATGGTCTGGTCGATGATGTGGCCATGTGGTCGCGGGCGCTTACAGCTTCGCAGATTGGAGCGCTCGCAGTCGGCGTGTCGCCGCTCGAAATTCTGCGGCTGACTCCGTGGATCCGCACGCATGTCGGTTCGTCTCTGCAGAATGTTTCCAGTTCTCTGCTGCTGCGGATGCCGTTCGAGGTCGCTGATCCGGCTTCGCTTGATCTGCTGACACTGCGGATGCGTTACGATGATGGATTCGTGGCGTACCTGAACGGCCGGGAAGTGGCGCGCCGGAATGCGCCGGACGGCACCGTGCCATGGGACGGGCGGGCCGTCGCAGCGAGGCCTGCCGGAGCCGGGGCCGCCGCCGAGGAAATCAGTCTGGTCTCGGCCCTGCCATGGCTCGTGGCCGGACGCAATGTCCTCGCCGTGCACGGCCTCAATGTGTCCGCCGCTGATGGCGATTTCCTGATCGAGCCCGAACTGACAGGTGGGCGGCTTGCGGGGGCGCGCTTCTTCCGGCTAGCGACGCCCGGGAAGCCGAATGGAGAAGGCGTGAGCGGATTCACGGCAGACACGAAATTCAGTCCCGACCGTGGTTTCTTCGATGGTCCGCTCGATGTGACCGTGAGTTGTGCGACGCCTGGGGCGGTGGTGGTGACGACGACCGATGGAAGCGTCCCAACCCTGAACAATGGGGTGAAGTCAGCTTCGCCTGCGGTAGTCCGGGTGACCGCCACGACAACCCTGCGGGCGGCGGCCTATGTGCCGGGTACCGACCTTGGGCCGCCGGACATTGACACGCATAGCTATGTGCTGGTCGATACGGTGGCGGCGCAGCGGCGTCCGGCGGCGGCACCGGTCACCTGGCCCGGCGGACATCCCGCCGATTTCCTGATGGATGCGCGCATCGTGAATGGCGCGCTGCCCGGTTACAGTGTACGGGAGAGTCTGCTCGCGCTGCCGACGCTCAGTGTGACCATGGATCCGGTCGCTCTGTGGGGCACGGGTGGAATTTATGCGAACAGTGGATCGCGCGGCGATGCGTGGGAGAAAGCCGCCAATGTCGAGTGGCTCGATCCCGCGGGTGGGCCGGGCTTCCGGGCCGGCTGCGGAGTGGCCGTGCATGGCAACATCAGCCGCGACAAAACATTCACGCCCAAGCACAGCTTCAAGCTGCGGTTCCGGTCTGAGTATGGCGACACCAAACTGCGCTTTCCGCTCTTTCCGGGGAGTGCCGTGGAGGAATTCGACGGCCTCGTCCTGCGGGGCGGCAGCACCGATACCTTTCCCTGCGGCGAGTGGGGCGGTGTGCCAATTGGCCCTAACGGAGCTTCGGTACAGCGCTGGGCGCGCAAATGGGCCAGTTATGTGCGGGATCAATGGGTGCGCGACACCCAGCTCGCCATGGGTCATGAATCCGCCCGCGGCCGCTACTGCCATCTTTATCTCAATGGGATCTACTGGGGCCTCTACAATGTCTGCGAGCGACCCGACGGCGACTTCATGGAAAGTCATTTCGGGGGCAAGGCCGAGGATTACGATGTGCTGGCCGACTATGCGGAAGTGAAGAGCGGCAATGCGTCCACGTGGAATCAGATGATGTCGCTCGCGGGGGCGTCTGCGAATGATGCGGTCTACTGGCGGCTCGCGGGCCGGAATCCCGATGGTTCGCGCAATCCCGCGTTCCCTGTTCTGCTCGATGTGGAGAATCTCATCGACTACATGATTCTGCACATCTTCCATGGGGCGGACGACTGGCCGAATCACAACTGGTGGGCGGCGAACGGGACGCGCCGGGGTACGGAGGCTGATGGATTCCGCTGGTTTGCGTGGGATCAGGAAATCAGCAATGTGAGTGTACTCTACGAGCGGAGTTCGTGGCAGAGTCCGCCTGCGAAGTATGCGGATGTCAATGCCACGGGATCACCTGCGTATCCGTATTATGCGCTGCGTGTGGGCAGTCCGGCCTTCCGCATGCATTTCGCCGACCGGGTGCAGCGTCATCTCTTTCATGGCGGTGCACTCAGCACGGGTCCGGCCACGGCGCGCTGGCAGTCGCTCGTGGCGGGCATCGACCGTGCCATCGTGGCCGAGTCCGCCCGCTGGGGAGATTATCAGCCGAATCTTGTGCGGCCGGGTCAGCCGTACCGACGGGAGGTCGAATGGCTGGGGAATCTCGAGTCGATGGCCGTGGATTTCTGGCCGAAGATCAATGCGGTCGCGCTCCGGCGCTACCGCGACGCTGGGCTGTATCCGGCGCTTGATGCGCCCGTGCCATCGCAGGCGGGCGGCTGGTACCGTCCGGGTTTCCGGCTGGCGCTGGCGAATCCGAACGCGGGCGGCACGATCCGCTTCACTCTTGATGGCAGCGATCCCCGCAGGCCCGATGGAACCGCCGCGGCGGCGGCGCAGACGTATGCCGAACCACTGCTGCTGAGCGATCGCCGGACCGTGCGGGCGCGCGTCCTTTCCGGGGCTATCTGGAGTGCCCTGCTCGATCTCGACTTCGTGCCGCATCCCGATGAGGACGGCGATGGCATGGAAGACGCATGGGAACGCCTGTGGGGACTGGACCCGGCCAACCCAGATGATGCCCCATGGGACAACGACGGAGACGGTCGGACCAATCATTCCGAATACGCCGCCGGAACCAGTCCGCGGGATGCCGCCGATGTGCTGCGCGCTGTGATTGCAAGGAACGGTGGAGAAGTTGAGATCCGCTTCACGGCGCGGGGCGGTCGATGGTATGGCCTGCAGGTGAGCGACAGTTCCGATGGCTG
>CAZSDE010000156.1:0-7710 GCA_964605435.1 uncultured Akkermansia sp. | reverse complement strand
GCAGTCCAGGATGTCATCGGCACGAACATTGGTCTTCCCACCGGCGTCGTCAGCATCGTGAGCGGCCTCCGTACGGCGGCCGGCGATGCCGCCCGCATCCTCGGCGTCGTGGAATCGCTCAGCGGCCTCACGGGCCTCACGCTGCCGGCCGGAACCCTCGAAACCCTCAGCCAGATCGACAGTACGCTCGCCCTCCTCGAAGGCGATCTCGCGGGCCTCATTACCAGCACCGCGAGCGGCGCCCTCGGATCGGCCATCGAAACCGCCGTGGCCGCCACGGCCCCATGGGAAACGTCAGTGCAGCAGGCGCTCACGGCCCTGCATGACATCCACGGAGCGAACTTCGCCACGGCCTTCTCGGGCCCAGGCGGCGAGGCGGCCTTCCGCGAGGCCTTTGCCACGGCGATCATGGATCAGTTCCTCGGATCGGACCCTGCCATCACGCTCCTCCAGTCACTCCGCACGCATCTCAGTCCTCTGCGCGATGCCGTGCGCGACGCCACCGACGGGCTGCTGGCAGCCATCAACCGGGCGGCGGCGGATGCGGCGGGTGCACTCGGAGCCGAAATCTTCAGCGAATGCGCCGGCGTCTTCGCTGGCGGTGCCGATGCCCTCGATGGTCCGGTTCAGACAGCGAAGCTCACCGGCTACGCCCGCATCAATGGCGACTCGCTGAGCGAACTCCGGCTCGATGCCAAACTTCTCCTCAAGGTGCCGGACGACTGCAAGTTCGAAGGTTCCCTCCTCATCCGCGATCTTCAGTCGGATACCCCGGGAGCGGCCTGCCGTGCCGCCGCGGGTGCCGCCACGGATGTCACCATCTCGGCCGCCACCAGCACCACCATCAGTGGATCCCCCACGGACATCGAAGCGTCCCTCAAGGTCGGACTCTCCGCAGCCGGCGTCCCCGTCGGACTCGCTGGACGCATCGGTCTCGCCGGGAAACTCGACTTCGAAGGACTGGAGGTGAACACCGCGGAACTTGGTGCGGGTTTCGGAGCCAACGATGCCTATCTCTATGGCAAAGCCGCGGGCAAAACCCCGGAAATGGACGTCGAAGCTTCGCTCTTCCTTGGGAAAACCTGCGACATCGAAGTCCTCCGCCGCACGGACGCGCTCATCGAGTCGGCTCTTTCCCAGGCAGCCGCCAAGGTTCCCGGCAGCGATTTCAGCAATCCCACCAGTGCCAATCCCATCTGGGGCATTTACGCCTACGGCTACGGTTCGCTCAGCCTCAATTCCATTCTCGGCATTCCCTCGACCTGCTTCCTCACGATCAAGGCGGGGGCCGGATCGGGCTACGGGGTCTTCTACCGGGGAGATTCGCTCGCTGCCGTCATGCGCCAGCGCTGGAGTATTTCGGGCGAAGTCCTCTGCCTCGCGGACATCGGAGCGACCATCGACCTCGCCGCGGCGGCCGTCGCCGCCAAGCTCCCGGGGCAGTCGCTCTTCGATAGCCTTTCGAATGCGGCCATCGCCGGCAAGGCCTCGGCCAACTTCACCGTCGAAGTCGGCATCGATCCCTTCAGCGTGGAATACGACAAGACTTTCTCTCTCTACTTCAGCCTCAGCGGAAATCAGTCGCCTCCGCTCCAGCTGGATTACGACCTCTGAGCCCACCCCTTTCCCTTTCCCTTCCCTTTCCCTGCCATGTTCCGCTTTCCGCTGCTGTTTCTTGCGCTGCTGGCTGGCCCGCTCTGCGCGGCGGCTCCGCAGCTTGATGCCCTCATCACGGCTGCCACTTCGATCCGGCCGACATCTTCGGGACCGTTCATGGCCTATGCGGTCTGGTCGGCTCCAGCTCCGGTCCTTCCACCGGACCTCCAGCTTTCGGTCTGGATGCAGCCGAATGGTGCGGGGAATTTTGTGAAGCAGGGCGTCGCCATGCGCATCAAGGATGAACCATCGGTGCAGCTGCTGCTGACGCGCGCCGATGCTCTCGGTATTCCGCGGGCTCCGCTCTCGGCGGATATCGATCAGCTCCTCGCGACATGGCAACCCCGCGCCGCGGACATCCGGCCGGACAAGTCGCTGGCCCCGGAACTGGCCGCCCTGCCGCTCGCCGCCCGCATCAGCCGCGCGCTCCAGCGGGGATCGGAATTCGCTCCGGCCTTCACCGCTCTCCAGCAATTGGCGGTCGCTCACCCGGCCCTCCGCATGTGCCTCGGCACCGCATGGGCGGGCTCCATCCCCGCAGGCGCAGCGTCGCATTTCGAACTGCGGCGCGTCGACCCGGCGAACGGCAGCGATGGCCCAGTGCTCGCCCGCTTTACGCTCGTGCCTGGCTCGGGAGTTCCCCTGACCACTCCATCGGTTCCGCTGCAGGTGCCGGACCTTACGCCGGGAGGCGACCTCACCATCAAGCTGCGCTGGGGCATTTCCGACCCGCTGCGGCGCCAGCTGCAGCACACCACAGGCTTCCTCCTGCACAGGATTGCGAAGACGACGGCGGACAGCGCGGGCTTTCCGGCCAATCCGACACTCGCTCAGCTGCGCGCCTTCGCCGCGGCCAATCCGGCAGCCTACGCCCTTGCTTCCAATGCCCCCATTCCAGCGGACAAACTCTTCACGGATGCCGAAGCGGCGGACTTCACGGCGGACCCCGGCACGTATTTCTTCGCGGACCGCAGTCCATCCTTCACGGACGGCAGCCAGTTCTACTACCACCTGACCGCACGCGACCTCCTTGGACGCGAAAGCGCTCCCTCCGGCCGCGGCCTCGGCACAGCCTGCCGCACCATCCCGCCGGATGTTCCCTCGGACCTCACGGCGACGGACGAAATCGTCACGACTGGTCCCTTCACGGGACAGCGCCGCATCGTCCTCCGCTGGAAGGCCAACAGCAACGCAGAACCAGCTGCAGGCGGACGCACCACCCAGCGCTACGCCATCTACCGCGGCAATCCGACGGATTCGATCACCAACCCGCTCGCCCTCGAACAACTCGAAGACCCGGCCAAGCTCGCGCTCCTCACGCCCATCCTCGTCAATCACGCACCCGATACTCTCGGCCGCATGGTTGTGGTCGATCCGTCCTTCCCGTACATGGAATCGGACCCCACCTCGGGCAAGACCCGCTGGTACGCGGTCCGTGCGGTCCACAGCTCGCTCTGCGGTCCCATCATGTCGGCTCCCAGCCCGCCTGCCTTTGCCTTCTACCGCGACCGCAAAGGCCCCGGCAAACCCACGGGCATCGTCCACGAGGATTGCGGCATCTTTTCCCTGCGCCACCTCGCCACTACGGAATTCGCGCGCGCACCGCTCCCGGGTCAGGCCGGCGCGGACGGCAGCCTCTACCACATCCGGCTCCGCTGCATCCGGCGCAGCCCAGCCGTTGAAGCGGTCTCATTCACCATCACGCCACCCAATGGCTCAGCAACGCTCCTCGGTCCCTTCAAGTTCGGCCCGGGCACCAGCGAGATCTCTTTCACACTCGATTCCCTGACATCTTCGGCCACGATCCGCTGCATCGCCACGGACGCCGCGCTCTGCTACTCGCCGGTCTCGCAGCTCGATGTCACCCGACTCGCCCAGGGAGCCACGGTCGGCACGGATTTCCTATTCGAAGCAGGTCATTGGTCCGCGCGCGAACTGAATCCGGACGACCCACTCGACGCCAAACTCCTCACGCCGGTCACGCTCTCGAATGTGGTCAATCTCGGCAACAATGCGGCCAAGGGCACAGTGGCTCCCCTCCTCGGTGGCCGTCCCCACCTCATTCAGCGCCGCATCGGGATCGCCGGAAACAATTGGTCGACCGTCGCCGTCGCCACACCGGATTTCACGAGCAGTACCATCCATTTCCCCATCACTTCATGGTCGATCCTCGGTCAGTCATGGCGCGCCTTCGCCCTGCCGTCGCGCGGCGACAGTTGCCCGTGCGCCCACGTGCCCCGGCCGGATGGCGAGACGTTCACTTCGCCCCTCGGAGTCATCGCATTCTTCCCGGTGGGTACGAAGGAATGGCGCATCTACCGCAAGGTCGACGACGGCGGCATGGAACTGGTGAGCAGCGGCACCAATGCGGTGCCTTCTCCGGATACCCTGCCGGTCGGCTACAACGATCCGGCCCTTCCGCCGAACGGTGCCACCATCTGCTACTACCTCCAGGCTTTCGATGAAAACGGCAATCCCAGCCCCATCGTACTGATCCGCTGCATCACCATACTTCCCGACCCGGGTACTCCCCTGCTCGCCCAACCGACGGCCACGGACGACAGCCAGATGTCACTCCAGTGGTTCTGCCCGCGCCCGGGCGTCCGCAATTTCCGCGTCTGGCTCGCCACCACTTCCACGGGCCTGACGGCTCCGGACACCCCGGACGCCATTAAGGTCCTCCCGCCCACGCCATCGGTCGTTTCCTTCCGCCGCCCCGGTGCCGCCAATGACGAATCCGCATGGATCCTCGCAGCCTACGAACTTCCGGAACTCACCAGCGAAGGCACCAACACGCTCTTCAATCTGAAATTCCCAGTCTCCCAGGGCCAGGAATTCATCGTCTGGGTCGAAGCCATCGGCCTCAAGGCATCCACCAAAACGGAATCCTCCAAACGCATCTTCACATGGTCGCTCCCGTCGGACAGCACAGTCGCATGGCCGGCCCGACCCCTCCCTCCGCCCGCCCTTTCGACGGGCAAGGCGGTCTATTTCCCGGATGTCCTCGCGGGCACGGATGACAACCGCTCGACCATGAATGCACGCGAAGCGGATGCCTTTCCCACCGGGGTGCGGCTCGGCACCATCCTTTTCCGCAGCGTCGCCATCGCAGGAACATCGTTCACCTACGACCCTGCTGGCTTCGGCAGTTCCCCGGAGGCCTTCCTCAACCCCATCCTCAAGGCTTCCGGCTTCATTAGCCCGCTCCCCTGCGTCCTCTACCGCCAGACCATCCTCCCGGGCGGAAAACCCGGCAGCCTCATCCAGACCACCCCGCTCCGCGAAGGCATCGTCTGGTCAAGTACCACGCGCGACTGGGACAACGAGCCCTCCAGCCCGCCCACCAATGCCTCGGTCATCGCCGATCCCTACATCCGCATCCTCACCCGCGAAGCCGGCCTCAATGACATCGGAGAACTCTACCTCGTCGACAGTCAGCCGGTCGAATACGGTGCCACCTATCATTACTACCTCGTCCGCTACCGCAGCAGTACAGAGGAAGCCCCCGGCGAAATCGACTCCGTCCTCGACTGCGGCGAAATCAAAATCCCCGAAGAACCATGAATGCTCTGCGCTTCCTCACCGCGGTGGCCTGCCTCGCCCCGCTCGCCGCCACGGCCCAGTCGAGCTACATCGCAAAGGTGCAGAGGATCGGATCGACCCTCTCGGCAGCGGCCGATTTCAATGGCGACCTCCAGCGCGACCTCGTCCTTTTCGACATGCCCACGGGCACGCTCCGCATCGGCACGGTCACCGTGAATCTCACCTATAACTGGGTGGTGCGCGACACGGGCCTTGCTTCGCCGGACCTCACCACGGCCATGGCGGTCTTTCCGGTCTTCAACACGAATGTCCCGGACATCGTCCTGACATCCCCCGCGTTCAATCAGGTCCGCATCATTCCCTACAACGGCAATCCGGATACGGTTTTCGCTCCGGATGGACCGGAACCGCAATGCCTCGCACCCGTCGTGAACGCAGCCGACGGTCTCGCACAGGGAATCTTCGTGGGTCGCCGCTCGGGCGCAGGAAGCTGCCACGCCTTCACCGCCATCCCGCCATGGAATTCGCTCTGGTCCACCGGAGGATCGGAACCCTGCCGCGATGGCAATCCATTCTGGTTTTCCGATTTCAGAGGTCATCACACCGCCTACCTCACGGATCAACCTGGATTGCCGGCCACCCTGCACGTGCTCCAGAATGCCGCAGCCACCCCGGGCTCGGACACCACCATCACTGGACTCCCCAAGAATTCCCGGTGGGCAGCCCGCTCGACGGTGGTCCACATCTGGCAGCCGGAAGTCAGTTCGAAGGTCACCATCTACCCGTCCAGCCTCGTCAATTCCGCCTACCGCTTCGGCACACCCGCCACGCACGACCTCGGCGATCCCATTTCCCACATCTATCCCATCGAAGGTTCCGACCCGAATAACCACTTCGCTGCTGTGTGCCCGAAGGGAGCGATCAGGATCTACCGGTTCCAGCCGCTCAACGTGGCGCAGGACCTCGCGCTGATTCAAACCATCGACAATGCCGGCGGCTCGCCCACCGCCATCGTGCCGACCGGTTGGTATAATGCCAACAGTTTCCTCATTCTGCGGCGCGATGCCACCGGCAAGGAAACCATGCAGCGCCGCGGATGGAATGGCGTCAACTACCAGGCGGTCTCCGCTGCTTCTCCCCCGCCCCTGCCCAGCGGACCGCTTTCCTCGAATGTTCTCTTCTTCGAAAAGGAACCACTCGTGAATCCACAGCCCGCGGAAGTGCAGCGGCGCCGTGTGGGCGACTGGACGGTCTCCATCACACCAGCGCTTCCCAACCGGACGGTCAACTTCCGCACGGACCTCGGTCCGGTCACTGGCCTCAGCAGCACGATTTCATCAACCACCGTCCCAACGCCCAGCCCGGCAGCCTTCACCCTCGCCAATCAGATCGATGAACAGAGCAGCGTCTCGCTCATCTCGGGAGCCACGCCGGGCCCGCTCGCAGCCCCGGTTTTTTCTCCACCCCCCGGCACCCAGGAAGCGCCCGCCCAAGGCAGCCCCTTCACAGTCACCATTTCACCCGCCACCCCGGGCACTCTCTGGGTCGATTCCGGCGGTGGCGTCTTCACCCCCTCCCCCACGGGCTCACTCTCCCTGTACGTCCCAGCCACCGTGCGCGCCTTCATCCGCTCTGGCACCAGCCAGAGCCCCATCGCCACGGCCACGTATTCGTTCGCCACCCCCGGCAACCTGACCGCCCCAGCCATCACGGACGCCAATCTCGACGGCGTCAGCGATGCATGGGCCAACCTCACCGGAGCCACCAACCCGAACGCCGACGACGACGGCGATGGCTTCCTCAACTTCGCGGAATATTCAGCGGGCACAGACCCGGGCAACCCACTCAGCAAACCCATCCCAGCCCCCGTTCCGCAACTCCTCGCCGAACCCGGACCAAACAAAGCCGCCGTGCTCACATGGATCTCCAACGACCCCGCCGTCATCCTCCAGTCCTCCACCGACCTTGTGACATGGACTGTGCAGACCACCGGCATCATCACCAACGGCTCCCGTAAATCCTTCACCGCCCCTCCCGCCTCGCCCTCTCAGCCCAATGCCTACTGGCGACTCCGGCGCTGATCAGGCTGATAGCCATGTTCCCAAATCAACCCAGCCAGTCACAAAGCCACCGAACCGAAATCTGCAGCCTGCAACGCGAAGAACACAGAAGGTCTGGCTTTCTGTCAGCAGTCTTCCAATATCGGAAGGCTCTCGCGCCCCTTCAGGGCGCCTTGATGGGGTTGTGCTCGGTACCTGGGGCATCGCTGCGCTCAGCCCCAGGCTGAACCTCTCGGTCCCCGTTGGGGACGCGCGGGTTCGGTGAGGGCGGGTGGAGGAACGGAGCGCGGACTGTCCAGTCCGCGACGTCTCAAGGAAGGCGAAATCGTCTGACCATCTGTGACCCCGTTGGGGACGCGCGGGTTCGGTGGAGGCTTGCGCAGAAAGGCGAAATGGTCCGGGCATCTGTTGTCCGGGAGGGCCAAAGGCCCGGAGCCATACCAGCCTGGGC
>CAZSDE010000155.1:0-7713 GCA_964605435.1 uncultured Akkermansia sp. | reverse complement strand
CACCCACGGCGACGGTCAGACCACCCTCGCCATCGACGACAATGGCTCCGGATTCCCCGGCTCCGCCCCCGCCAGCACAGGCATGGGCCTTCGCGTCATGCAGTACCGCGCCGGAATCATCGGCGGGCGACTCTCCTTCACCAGACTCCCCTCCTCCGGCCTCTCGGTTCAATGCACGCTCGGTACCATCTGACCCCATCCTCCTTCCCCCTATTTTTCCCACAGGGATTCTCCAGGAACCTTGCAAGGCTCGCCTGCTTCCGGTAGTATCCCTTGGAAATTCCACCACCGCGCCGGCCTGTCATGATCAAGAAACGCGTCTACCTGGTCGACGACCACCCGATCATGCGTCAGGGCCTCGCCCAGCTGATCAACCATGAGCCCGACCTCGAGGTCGCCGGTGAAGCCCACGACGCCGCCAGCGCCCTCACGGAAATCATCGGGCTCCGCCCAGACCTCGTCATCATCGATATCTCCCTCCCCGGCAAAAACGGCCTCGAACTCATCAAGGACGTCCGCGCCCACAACAAACAGGCTGCCCTCCTCGTCCACTCCATGCACGACGAAAGCCTCTACGTGGAACGCGTCCTCCGGGCCGGAGCCCAGGGCTACATCATGAAGCAGGAAGGAGCCCGCCGCGTCCTCGAAGCCGTCCGCAAGGTCCTCCAGGGCGACATTTACGTCAGCCCGGCCATGTCCGGCAAAATCCTCGAAATCTTCTCCGGCCGACGCCCGACCACCCAGGACCCCGTCGAAGCCCTCAGCGACCGCCAATTCGAAATCTTCCAGATGATCGGCCAGGGCAAAGGCACCCGCGCCATCGCCTCGGACCTCAAGGTCAGTGTCAAAACCGTCGACGCCCACCGCGCCAACATCAAAGACAAACTCCACCTGAAATCAGGCACGGAACTCGTCCGCTACGCCGTCCGCTGGGTCGAAAACCAGAACCAGAAATCCTCGTAGCACCAGAGACCACACGGACACTCATACCGACACCCCGCCACACCGGCCACCTGTCAAGACATGGTGCCCGGTTTTTCTTTTTCAAGGATCCGCAGGGCACCATTTGCATCCACCGGAGGGAACGTCTAAACGCCGCTTTCACCTCCCCAGCACCCGACCAGCCGCCTTCACCATGATCCCAGAAACCGCCGTCTTCACCAAAGTAGCCGCCGAACTCAAAATCAAGCCTTCCCAGGTCGCCGCCACCGCGGAACTGCTCGCGGGAGGCGGCACCGTCCCCTTCATCGCCCGCTACCGCAAGGAAGTCACCGGCATGCTCGACGAAGTCCAGATCACCAGCGTCCGCGACCGCCTCCTCCAGATCGCCGAACTCGACCAGCGGCGCACCGCCATCCTCAAAAGCCTCGACGAGCGGAAACTGCTCACCGACTCCCTCCGCAGCCAGATCGACAAGGCGGAAACCATGGCCCGCCTCGAGGACATCTTCGCTCCCTTCCGCCCGAAACGCCGCACCCGCGCCACCATCGCAAAGGAAAAAGGCCTCGAACCCCTCGCCGAGTGGCTTCTCGCCGCCCAGGCCGATCCCTCCGCCAACCCAACCGCGGAAGCCGTCAGGTTCCTCCGTGAGGACGGCGAGGAGGAACTCCGCGTCAAGACCACCGAGGAAGCCCTCGCAGGTGCCCGCGATGTCATCGCCGAACGAATCGCCGACGACGCCGCCATCCGCAGCGCCGTCCGCAAGATCTACGAGGAAGAAGCCACCGTCACCAGCAAGGTCCTCACAGGCAAGGAAGCGGACAACGACGCCGCCAAATACCGCGACTACTTCGAATGGAGCGAACCCCTCGCCAAAGTTCCCAGCCACCGCCTCCTCGCCATGCGCCGCGGCGAAAAAGAAGGCTTCCTCATGCTCCGCGTGACCGTCCCGGAAGACCGCGCCCTCGACTCCGTCAAACGCCTCGCCGTCACCGGCCGCGGCCCCGCTGCCGACCAGATCAGCCTCGCCGCCGGCGACGGCTGCAAGCGACTCCTCTTCCCCGCCATGGAAACCGAGTCCCGGCTCGCCTCCAAGAAAAAGGCGGATGCCGAAGCCATCCGCGTCTTCGCAGACAACATCCGCGAACTCCTCCTCGCCGCTCCGCTCGGCCAGAAACGCCTCCTCGCCATCGACCCAGGATTCCGCACAGGCTGCAAAACCGTCGTCCTCGACGCCCAGGGAAAACTCCTCCACCACGACGTCATCTACCCAACGGCCGGCAGCCAGACCCAGCTCGTCGAAGCCGCCCGCACCGTCCTCACCCTCATCGAAAAACACCGCATCGAAGCCATCGCCATCGGCAACGGCACCGCCAGCCGCGAAACCGAAGCCTTCATCCGCCGCCTCAAGCTCCCCCCGGCCATCGCCATCGTCACCGTCAACGAAAGCGGCGCTTCCATCTACTCCGCCAGCGACGTCGCCCGCGAGGAATTCCCGAACGAAGACGTGACCGTCCGCGGAGCCGTCTCCATCGGCCGTCGCCTCATGGACCCCCTCGCCGAACTCGTCAAAATCGACCCGAAAAGCATCGGCGTCGGCCAGTACCAGCACGACGTCGATCAGCATGCCCTCAAAAACGCCCTCGACGACTGCGTCATGAGCTGCGTGAACGGAGTCGGCGTCGAAGTCAATACCGCCAGCAAACAACTCCTCAGCTACGTCGCCGGCCTCAACAGCGCCATCGCCGAAAACATCGTCGCCTTCCGCAACGAAAACGGACCATTCGAATCCCGCGCCCAGCTCCCCAAGGCCCACCGCCTCGCCGACAAGGCCATCGAACAGGCTGCCGGACTCCTCCGCATACGCAAAGCCACACACCCGCTCGACGCCTCCGCCGTCCACCCAGAACGCTACGCTCTGGTCGCACGCATGGCCTCGGACGCCGGCTGCTCCGTGGCCGACCTCATCCGCGACGAAAACCGGCGGAAAGCCATCGACCTCGGAAAATATGTCAGCTCCGATGTGGGTCTTCCCACCCTCCAGGACATCATGGCGGAACTCGCGAAACCCGGCCGCGACCCCCGCCGCCAGTTCGAGGCCTTCTCCTTCACCGACGGCGTGGAAAAACCATCCGACCTCACCGTCGGCATGAAGCTGCCCGGCATCGTCACCAACGTCACCGCGTTCGGGGCCTTCGTCGACGTAGGCGTCCACCAGGATGGCCTCGTCCACGTCAGCCAGCTCGCCGACCACTTCATCAAGGACGCCAACGAAGCCGTCAAAGTCGGTCAGCAGGTCCAGGTCACCGTCACCGAAGTCGATCTCCAGCGGAACCGCATCGCCCTCTCCATGAAATCCAAACCGGATTTCGAAAAGAAGGAACGGAAACCCGGGATTGCCTCCCAGCAGCCTTCCGCCCGACCCTCCAGCGACCGCCGCCCCGCCCAGGGTGGCGGCATGGGCAATCCCTTCGGTGGAGACTGGTTCAGCCAAGCCGCCCAGAAGGGCAAACGCTGACCCCTTCCGTCCCCGGTAACCTGCGGGAATCGGGGCGCACCGCGGCACGCCGCCGGATACCCGACGGCAGATGCCGGCACTCTCCTCCATGGCTTCTCAGCCTGCGACACCCTGGGCCAAAAAATCCGCAGCCGCCCCTTGCATCCCGCACGCTGCCGCCTATGCACTCCCCTCCGGTTCGCCGGTCTGGTGCCCCGTGGTGTAATGGTAACACAGCGGATTTTGGTTCCGTTATTCAAGGTTCGAATCCTTGCGGGGTAGCCACGCTGCCCTTCTCGCACCCAAACCAAGCGCGGTCTCCCGCACCGGGATGTCCCGCAGCCCAGTGTAAGGCGGAGACGTCCTCTCAGTCGAGGAACTGAAACTCACTCGCGTTGAAGAGCACCCTCGCCGCCGCAGCCAGCCCATGCCGCTCTCCCAGACCCGTCATGGCCTCCAACTCAGACGCATCCGGCTCCCGCAGGAGCGCCAGCCGGAACATCGCCCGGACTCGCTCCACAGCAGTTGCTGCAGCCGTCTCCGCCCGCTGCGCCAGCGCCTCGCTGTGCCGCAGCACAAATTCATTGTTCAAAAGCGCCAGCGACTGCAGTGGCGATGCCGAAAACCCCCGCACCGGTGCCGTCAAACCAAGCTCGGGAAAATCCAGCGCCTCCATGAATGGATCCGCAATGCCACGCCACACCACCCGGTAAATGCTCCGCCTCCCTGCCCCGGGCCCCGTCCAGTCATAGGCCGTGTAGTCCAGCTTCGGAGTCGATTGCGGCCCCGGACTCTTCGCAAAGTGCTCAATGCCCGGCCCTCCCGCCGCAGGATCCAGACGGTTGCTCACCACCAGCAAAGCATCGCGGTACGCATCCGCATCCAGCCGCTGACGGTTCATCCGCCACAGCAGACGGTTCTCCGGATCCACCGCGAGCCCGCGCGGCCGCTCCAGCGATGCCTGCTTCCACGTCCGGCTGGTTACGATGAGCCGGTGCAGGGCCTTCAACGAACCCTTCGCCTCGTCCCGGAACCACACCGCCAGCCAGTCCAGCAGCTCCGGATGCGACGGCTCTCCCCCCATCCGCCCGAAATCACCCGGCGTGTCACAGAGCCCCCGCCCGAAATGATAGTGCCACACCCGGTTCACTGCGCTCCGCCAACTCAGCGGATTCCCCGGATCGACCAGCCAGTCGGCCAGCGCCGCACGCCGCAATCCCTCAGGTGCCCCGTCCGCGAGCGCAAACCGCCCGGGCAACCCCGGCACCGCCGACAACGCCCTGGGCTTCACAACAGCCCCGGGCTTGTCCAACTCCCCACGCCGCAGCACCCGGATTTCCCTGGGCTCCGCATACGTGATCAAACCCCGCTCGTTCCGCGCGGCCCGACCCGCCGCCCACACCGCCACCGGTGCCGGCAACCCCGCAAGGCGCACCGCCACCCATTCCCCAAGCACATGAGCCGCTATCTCCAGCCGCTGCGCCTCGCTCCGCTGCTCACGCGGAACCGCCAGCGCCGCCACCACCCCGTCGGGCAGCAGCGTCAGCGACTCTCTGGGCCCCCCAGCCACCGAAAGCTTCCAGCGCCCCAGCAGATGCGCTCCACCCTGCAGCTGCCGCAGCGTGAACTGCAGCCGATCCCCCGGTTCCACCACCACGGGCCGGCTCAGCACAAAGACTGCCGCATGCGGCTGACCCTCGCGCGGATGAATCGCCCACGACGTCTCCGCCTTCCCATCGATGCTGCCGGCTATTCCAAAGGAATCCTGCGAAAACCCGGAAAACGCTTCAGCCAATTCCAGCCGCTCAGGCTCGGCCGCTCCCGCCCGGAACAACCGTACTTCAAACTCGCTCAAATGCACGTTCCCATTGGCAGGCCGACCCGGTCCCTGCGCCGGCAAAGACCCATCCGGCAGCAGATCGAGCCGGAAACCCCTCACCTCCCTCAGCCCGGACGCGGCCGTCACCACCGTCACATCCTTGTCGGGCAAGGCCCCAGAGGCGAGGACCGACTCATCACCAAGCCGCCTCAGCACCACCCCATCTCCCGCCCAGAAAACCTCGGGCCGCAGCACAGTCCACACCGCCACCCCGCCTCCCCGCGCCGCCTCCCATGAGGCCACCACTTCCTCCTGCCCGGCAGCCAGCAGCACACCCGCATCCCTCCGCTCCACCGCCTCCCGCAGCGCCGTCCACCGCTTCCGCTCCGCCGCCACCTGCGGATCCGCATCGTACTCAATGTCCCCTTTCCCAATCCCGGCAAACACCGCCTGCAGCGCAAAGTAATCTTCCTGACTGACCGGATCAAACTTATGCGCATGACACCGCGCACAGTTGGCCGTCGTGCTCGCAAAGGCACTCATCGTCTGCGTAACCAGATCGTCCCGGTCAAGGTACTCGAAACTCATCAGAGCCGTGCCTGCCGCACTCATGTCGTAGGTCCCCGCACCCAGAAACCCAAGCGCCGCCGTCAGCTGACTCTCCTCGGGATAGAATACATCCGCCGCCAGCTGCTCCCGCACAAACCGCGGCCACGGAGTGTCGCCATTGAACGCCGCGATCACATAGTCCCGGAACCGCCACGCATTCTCGCGCTTCACGTCATGCTCGAACCCATGCGAATCCGCAAAATGAATCACATCGAACCAGTGCCGCGCCCACCGCTCGCCATAACGGGGGGACGCCAGCAGCCGGTCCACGAGCCCCTCCCATCCCCCGGACGCCTCTTCCGGCCACGCCGACACATCCTCCAGCTGCGGAGGCAATCCATGCAGCGCAAAATGAAGCCGCCGCACCAGCGCAGTCCGCCCCGCATCCCCGGAGAATTCCAGACCCTCCTCCGCCAGCGCCTTCCCAATGAAGGCATCCACCGGGTGCCCGGTTCCCGGCACGACCGGAGCCACGAGGGGACGCAGCGACCACCAGTCCCCACCCTTTCCACCAGCCGCCTCCGCCTCCCGCGGATCCACCGCCCCCTCCCGCACCCACCGCTCCAGCACGGCAATCTCCCCCTCGGAAAGCTTCCCATCCGGTGGCATCTGATGATCCTCATCCTCCCACCGCACCATCCTCATCAGCAGACTCTCTTCCGGTTTCCCAGGCAACACCGCAGGCCCACCATCTCCCCCCTGCTCCCACCCGGAACGGGCATCCAGCGTCAGCCCTCCCTTCATCTTCCCCCCGGCATGGGAATGACACTCGAGACAGCGGTCCCGCAGAATCGGCTCCACCTCGGCACGAAAACGCTCCACAGCCGCTTCCTCCGCCACCAGCACAGCAGGAAACACCACCAATATCGCAGCACGGAACAGCATCGTTCCCCTGCAACGCCCCCCAAACCCCAATCTTTCGCTACCAACTGCCCATACCCAACTCATCATCCTTCCTCAGTCCCCCGCATCCCATGCCCCCCAAAACGGATCAAGGACCGCTTCCTCTCCGCACCCGACTGCTGGCGTGCCTCGCCATCGCAGCCGGCTTCCTCCTGCTCTACGACCTCGCCAACTGGATCGCTCATCAGCGCAACACCACACGCTGCCTCGCCTTCCCATGGGAACTGCACATACCACGGCTCACCCCCTTCGTCGTCCCCTACTGGAGCATCGATATCCTGCTCGTGGCAGCCCCCCTCGCCACCCAACTCCACCAGCAACTCCACACTCTGCTGCGCAGACTCACCTTCGCCCTCCTTCTCTCCTGCTCCATCTTCCTGCTCTGGCCCTGCCGCTGCGGCTTCCCCAGATCCATCCCGGAGGACTGGACCGCCCCACTCTTCTCCCTCCTTCACACGTTCGACCTGCCCTACAACCAGGCCCCCTCTCTCCACGTCAGCGAAGCCATCATCATCGCCCCGGTCTTCCTCGCCAGAATGCCGCAGAAATGGAAACCATGGGCCGCCCTCTGGCTTGCCGCCGGCTGCGCCGCCACACTCCTGACCCACCAGCACCATCTCGCCGACCTCGCCTCCGGAGCCCTCACGGGCTGGCTGGCCCTCCGACTGTTCCCGGAGAAAACCGCAGATACGGCCTGATCTTCGCCAGCGTCTTCTCCCCCATCCCCGGTACCCTCAGCAGATCCTCCGCCACCCGGTAAGGCCGCCCCTCAATCAGCCGATTGGCCATCGCTTCCCCAATCCCCGGCAGCCGGATCAGTTCATCCCGCGCCGCGGTATTCGGATCCACAGCCCGGATAGCCTTCCCCGTCGCCTTCCCCGTCGCCACAGAAAGCTCAGCATCGTCCGCCCGCTGACTGCGCCGCTCCGCCGGCAGCCGCTCCCAG
>CAZSDE010000154.1:0-7729 GCA_964605435.1 uncultured Akkermansia sp. | reverse complement strand
TAGGCAGCGAGCGCTTCCGCATATTCCTTCTGGAGGCGGTCCAGCCGCGCCACGATATCCACACAGAATACAGATGCTTCCGGGAAATCCGCTAGACATTCATCATCAAGGAGATCACTGCCCTGAAGCTGACGGAACCGCGCGGCATTCCACAGTTTATTGGCGAAGTTCCGTCCTTCCTCGATCTGGGATTCGTCGAACTTCACATCGCTGCCGGTTGGGGCAATCCGCAGCAGGCCGAACCGCAGACCGTCCGCGCCGTATTTCGCCATCAGTTCCACAGGATCGGGCGAATTCCCGAGCGACTTGCTCATTTTCCGGCCCTGCTTATCCCGGATGATCGAAGTGAAGAAGACATTCCGGAACGGCAATTCACCCTGAAAGGCATAGCCCGCCATGATCATGCGGGCCACCCAGAAGAAGATGATGTCCGGGCCGGTCACGAGGTCGGTGGTCGGGTAGAATTTTGCCCGCGTGGCGTCGTCCATGGTGGCATACGGCCACAGCCACGAACTGAACCATGTATCGCAGCTGTCTTCGTCCTGGACCCAGTTCCCGGCGTCAGCGGGGGGCTCGGTGCCGACGTGGAGATCACCCGATGCCACGCTCGAGAAATCGAGGGTTTCGGCCGACTGCAGGGCTTCGGCGCGGTCTTTGCGGTACCAGACGGGAATGCGATGTCCCCACCAGAGCTGGCGGCTGATGCACCAGTCCTTGAGCCCGCCCATCCAGTGCGCAAAGGTCTTCTTCCAGCGCTCGGGCCGGAACGCGATGGCGCCGGATTCCACTGCCTCAGCCGTCTCGGCGACGTTGGGGTAGCGCAGAAACCACTGGAGCGACAGCCGCGGCTCGATGGGCACATCGGCCCGCTCGCTGAAGCCGACATTGTTCACATAATCCTCTTCCTTCACGAGGGCACCCTGCTCGGCCAGCATCTCGGCGGCCTTCACCCTCGCCTTGAACCGGTCCATCCCATCGAGTTCCGGACACTCTGGACAATTGATCCGGCCATCCGGATGCAGCACATCCCGCACCGGCAAGCCATGCCGCTGCCCGATTTCAAAATCGACAAGGTCATGCGCCGGCGTCACTTTGAGCGCGCCGGTCCCGAATTCACGGTCCACCGCATCGTCACCGATCACGGGAATGGCCGCCCGTGGAAACGGACGCCAGACGTGCTTTCCAATGAGATCGGCATGCCGCCCATCCCCTGGATTCACGGCGACCGCCGTATCACCCATGAGTGTCTCCGGCCGCGTCGTGCTGATCTCAAGAAACCGTCCTGGTTCTTCCACGACCTCGTAGCGCATCGTGTAGAACTTCCCCTTCTGCTGCTTCGGGATGACTTCCTCATCGCTGAGTGCCGTGAGGCTTACGGGACACCAGTTCACCATGCGCAGACCGCGGTAGATGTTGCCGGACCGGAACAATTCCACGAAAACCCGCTGCACTTCGCGGCTGTAGGCATCGTCCATCGTGAACCGCTGCCGCGACCAGTCGCAGGAACATCCGAGCCGCTTGAGCTGGCTGATGATGATGCCACCGTATTTTTCCTTCCATTCCCAGACTCTCGCCGTGAAGGCCTCGCGGCCAAGATCACGGCGCGTTTTCCCCTCCGTCTTCCGCAGTTCCTTCTCGACCTGCGTCTGCGTGGCAATGCCCGCATGATCGGTCCCGGGCAGCCACAGCACTTCCTTGCCTTCCTGCCGCGCCCGCCGCGCCAGAATGTCCTGCAGGGTGTTGTTGAGCACGTGGCCCAGGTGCAGAATCCCTGTCACATTCGGCGGCGGAATCACTATGCTGTAGGCTGGACGCGCACTCGCTGGATCCGCTGTGAAACAACCCGATTCCACCCAGCGGGCGTACCACCGTTCTTCCACTTCGCCGGGAAGGTATGCTTTGGACAGTTCTGCCATAAGCCGTGGGCCATACCGGACCCCTCACAGCTCCGCAAGGGACGAAACCACGGCACCCCGCAGCGGCCACCGCGCTTTTCAGATGGCCAGCAAACCCATTCGACGCTATCTCCCGCCGCATGACCACCAAGGAACAGGATGTCTTTTCCCGCCTACGTACCGCAGGCATCGCCGCCGTGCTCATCCTCGACCACGAGGACGATGCCGAACCTGTCGCCACCGCCCTTATGGAAGGAGGCATCACCGCCATGGAACTGACCCTCAGGACGCCCGCCGCCCTCGCCTGCCTGCGCCGCATCCGCAGCACCTTCCCGTCCATGCTCGCAGGCCTCGGCACTGTCCTCTCAAAGGATCAGGTCGCCCAGGCGATCGACGCTGGTGCCGACTTCGCCGTCGCCCCCGGCATGAACCCACGCACCGTCGAAGCCGCCCTCGCAGCCGGCCTGCCCTTCGCCCCGGGCATCTGCACCCCATCGGATATCGAGGCCGCGCTCGTCTACGGCCGCACTCTCCTGAAATTCTTTCCGGCGGAACCCTCCGGCGGCCTCAAGTACCTCGAATCCATCGCCGCTCCCTACCAGCACCTCGGCATTCACTATATTCCACTCGGCGGCGTCTCGGAAAGCAACTGCGGCACATGGCTCCGCAGCCCCCTCACCGGAGCCGTCGGCGGTTCATGGCTTGCCCCACGCGAACTCATCGCCGCACGCGACTGGCCGGCTATCCGCGAACGCGCCACCCGCGCCACCGCCATCCTCCATGGTCTCCGTTCGTAATTCCCGCAAACCTCATGGTTCCCCAGGGAAATCCGATTGCGCCGGACTTCCCCGCCGTGAATGAACCCCTTCCAGCCGATCTCTCTCCTGCCATGCAAAATACGCTCCGCGAATTCCGCACCGCCTCCGGCAAAGCCGGCCAGTTCCACTCGCTCCCGGCCCTCGCCGAATCGGGCATCGCCCCGCAACTCAACCGGCTCCCCACTTCCATCCGCATCGTGCTCGAATCCCTCGTCCGGAACTGCGACGGGAAAAAAGTCACGGAAAGCGACGTCCGCAATCTCGCCAACTGGAACGCCAACAACCCGGGAGACTACGAAATTCCGTTCGTCGTCGCCCGCATCGTCCTCCAGGACTTCACCGGAGTCCCCCTCCTCGTCGACCTCGCAGCCATGCGCTCAGCCGTCCACTCCATGGGCGGCAACCCCAGAATCATCGAACCCCTCGTGCCGGTCGACCTCGTCGTCGACCACAGCGTCCAAGTCGATTTCGCCGGAACGAGCGACTCCCTCGCGCGGAACCTCGACCTTGAATTCCACCGCAACCGCGAGCGCTACCAGTTCCTCAAATGGGGCGAACAAGCCTTCGATACCTTCAAGGTCGTCCCCCCGGGCATCGGCATCGTCCACCAGGTCAATCTCGAATACCTCGCCAAAGGCGTCCTCGAAAAAGACGGAGTCCACTACCCCGACTCCCTCGTCGGCACAGATTCCCACACGACCATGATCAATGGACTCGGCGTGGTCGGCTGGGGCGTCGGCGGCATCGAGGCGGAAGCGGGCATGCTCGGCCAACCCGTCACCTTCCTCGTCCCTGAAGTCGTCGGCGTCTACCTCACCGGTGAACTCAAAGCCGGGGTCACCGCCACAGACCTCGTCCTCCGCGTCACCGAACTCCTCCGCAAAACCAAGGTCGTCGGCAAATTCGTGGAATTCTTCGGTCCCGGAGCCCGCGCCCTCAGCGTTCCGGACCGCGCCACCATCGCCAACATGGCCCCGGAATACGGTGCCACCATGGGCTTCTTCGGCATCGACGAAGCCACCATCGCCTACCTCCGCGGCACCGGCCGCTCGGACGATCAATGCGAGACCGTCGAAGCCTACTACAAAGCCCAGAACCTCTGGGGCATTCCTCAGCAGGGCGACATCGATTATTCCCAGGTCGTCTCCCTCGACCTCGCCTCGGTGGAACCAGGCCTCGCCGGCCCGAAACGCCCGCAGGACCGCATCAACCTCACGGACCTCAAGTCCACGTGGAATTCCCTCCTCACCAAAGCCCTCCCGGACGGCTACGGCAAACAACCCCTCAGCGGCCCAGTCGAGGAGCTCGATGAAGTCCCGGACGTCGGGGTCCTCGGAGCCATGGCCGGACAGGCCGGCACTTCCACCGCCGATGCCCCGCCAGCCGCAGGCTACCCCGCATGGGAAGTGACGGTCGACTCCCGCAACGGAGTCAAGGACAACATCACCCACGGCAGCGTCCTCATCGCCGCCATCACCAGCTGCACCAATACCAGCAACCCCTCGGTCATGCTCGCAGCCGGCCTCCTCGCCAAAAAAGCGAACGCCCGCGGCCTCACCGTCAATCCCTCGGTCAAAACGTCCCTCGGCCCAGGCTCCCGCGTCGTCACCGACTACCTGACCAAAACCGGCCTCCAGACGGAACTCGATAAACTTGGCTTCCAGACAGTCGGCTACGGCTGCACCACCTGCATCGGGAATTCCGGACCACTCGACAAGGGAATCGAAGACGTGGTCCGCGCCGAAGACATCGTGGCGGCCTCCGTCCTCTCCGGAAACCGCAACTTCGAAGCCCGCGTCCACCAGAGCATCAAGGCCAATTTCCTCATGTCGCCCCCGCTCGTGGTCGCCTTCGCCATCGCCGGAACCGTCGACATCAACCTCTCCACGGAACCCCTCGGCACCGATTCCAGCGGACAGCCGGTCTTCCTCCGCGACATCTGGCCCACCAGCGCAGAAATCGAAGCCGCCATGCGCTCGGCCCTCTCGCCCGATGTCTTCCGCAAACTCTACACGGACTTCGCCGAACAGAACCCGAAGTGGAACAGCATCACCGGATCCACCGGACTCGTCTACGAATGGGACCGCGCATCCACCTACATCCAGGAACCACCGTTCTTCTCGAAGTTCAGTATGACGCCCGGCGACATCACCGAAATCACCGGTGCCCGACCCCTCGGCATCTTCGGCGACTCGGTCACCACCGACCACATCAGCCCGGCCGGAAACATCAAGAAGGATAGCCCAGCCGGACGCTACCTCACGGACAACGGCGTCACCCAGACGGACTTCAATTCCTACGGCAGCCGACGCGGCAACGACCGCGTCATGACCCGCGGCACCTTCGCCAATGTCCGCATCAAGAACCTCATGCTCGGCGGCAAGGAAGGCGGCAACACGCTGTTCCAGCCGTCCGGCGAAGAGGTCAGCATCTACGACGCCGCCCTCGCCTACCAGAAGTCCCAGACCCCCACCATCATCATCGGCGGCGAAGACTACGGCATGGGCTCAAGCCGGGACTGGGCCGCCAAAGGCACTAACCTGCTCGGCGTCAAAGCGGTCATCACCAAGTCGTTCGAACGCATCCACCGCAGCAACCTCGTCGGCATGGGCGTCCTCCCCTGCAACTTCAAGGACAAGGCGGACTACGACCGCGTCCGCACCCTCAGCAATGCCACCTTCGACCTCCTCGGAGTCTCGAACGACATCAAACCTCAGTCGGAAGCCACCCTCCGCGTCCACCCGCAGGACGGCCCGTCCTTCGACGTCCCGGTCATCGTGCGGCTCGATACACCAGTGGAAATCGACTACTACCGCGCGGGCGGGATCCTGCCCTACGTGCTCGCCCAGATCCTCCGCAGCAGCGGCACGGTCTGATCCACGCGGCGGCGTTCGCCATTCTCTCATCGCCGAAGCCCCTCGCCGCTCATACCGGCAAGGGGCTTTCTGCTGCCCGCCCCATCACTTCTCCCATGCGCGCATAGAGTTCGCAGCACTCTGCACTGTGTTTCAGCAGATCGTCGGCGAGCCTCACCTTCCCGGGTTCGAAGATGGTCACCGTACTCGACCCCCCGAAACGGAACATTCCCTTCTCCGCCCCCTTATCCACAGGACGCCCGGCCACCATGGTCTGCACAATGCTGCCCACATTGGTCGCCCCCACCTCCAGCAGCAGCACCGTCCCCAGTTTCCCGGCGTCGAGTTTCGTGAGCACTCTCCGGTTCTCCCAGAGATAGGACAGCCTCCGCCGCAGGGCGATCGGACTAACCGAATATAGATGCCCTGGAATCACCCGCGGCTCGCCCGGCACCCCGGCACACGGGAAGTGAAACCGATGATAGTCCACCGGGCAAAGACGGCTCAGCACCAGAGATCCCCCTGCATAACGCTCCGCCAGTTCCGCATCCCCCAGCAGCGCCGCCAGATCAAAACGCTGACCCTTCACAAACACTCCCGCAATCCCGTCCGCCCGCGCAAACCCCAGATGCCGCGCATCAGCCGGAAACACCACCGTCGCGCCATCCGCATCCACCGGCCTCGCCCCGGGCCGCAGCGCCCGGCTGAAGAAGTCATTGAAGGTCGCATAGCTCCCCGGTTCCTCCGCGAATCCAATCCATACCTCGCAATGAAGGGCGCAATCCTGGCCCGACTCTCCGGACGGTCCATCTTCCTCCCGTACCAGCGCGAAAACGCAGCCCGCCGCACCATCGCCCAGACCACCGCCCGCCCGATCGGATTGCCATACGCCGCCCGCAGGAATCCCTCGCCGTAGATGGCCTCGGTCTCGTATCGACCTGTGCCCCGGTTAAAATAAATGACTGGCTGTCCCGGCATGATTCAACGCTCCTCTGCCGCCACGGGCCGCAGGTCAAACGCCTTCCGTGCCATCAGGAGAATCAGGAACACCGGAAACAAGGCCCCGGCTCCAGCCACGGCCGTCCGCAGGGCCCCCTGCCCTGCCCCGGCTCCTCCACCGAACCACCCTTCCCAGCCATGCACCCGCAAGGTCAGAAAAACCGCCGGAGCCAGCACCAGAAACAATCCCATCTGCAGCCACCAGCCAAACTTCCGCTGAAATCCCGTCAGCAGCACCGCCACCGCACTCACCACAAGCACTGCCCCCCACGCAACAATCCCATCGTCACCACCAAGGAATTCCCCGAATGCCGGAAACGCCGCCCGCGCCGACAGCATCGCTCCAGCCAGCACCACCCCGCCAAGGGCCGTCAGAAACGTCATCAGCACCGGTACCGGACGCGCATCGGTCCAGCTGCGGCTCCGCTGCGTCGCGGCACACGCCTCCGCCGTGTCCTCCCGCTGGCATACCCCAATCAGACCCAGCGGCACCACCACCAGAAGCAGAACCCCGAGCAACAGTTCCCGACCAGCCAGAAACGAAACCGCCGGCAGTTCCTGCGCACTCCCCATCAGATAAAAAGCCGCCGCCGCCGCCACCCCGGCATAACTCAGCGCAAACAGCACAAGGACCCAGCCCAGCGCATGAATCAGCGGAGGAGCCCACCGGCGATGCGCCACCGCCCCCGTTCCCAGCAGCAATAGCAGCAGACCACCCGCCGCCGCCGCCACCATGCCCGCATGCACGCGGAAAAATTCCCAACTGCCGACCGCCAGCGTCCCGAGGCCCCGTTCCCCACCCGACTGCACCGCCAGCAGCACCACCGATCGCACAAGGTACAATCCAGCCAGAATCAGCAGCCCCCCAGCCACCAGCAGACCCGTACTCCCCCAGCCCGCCTCCTCGTCAGCCAACACCGCACCCCCAACACCCGCAGCGTCCCTCTCATCGCCACCTCCCTCATCCCGTGCACCCGCATCCCCCGCCCCAGCCGGATCCACCCCGGCTAATCCTGCCTCCCTGGTTTCTTCCACGACTGCTTCCACCGCTGCTTCCAAAGGTTCCGCCACGGGCACGGCGACGACATGTTCCCCCGCCAGCATGGCCGGCTGCAGCACGAGCCTCGGCCTCCCCTCATCAACCCTTGCCGCCACTTCCTCT
>CAZSDE010000153.1:5153-7776 GCA_964605435.1 uncultured Akkermansia sp. | reverse complement strand
AAAACCCGGCCCGGCAGCGGATCCGGAGTCCACGGTGGTTGCATGAACGGCTGCGCCGTGGGGCCGGCGGACACGCCCGCAGTCGCCTTTGCATTTCCCGTGGGTCTTCGGCATGGCTAGCAAATGCCGACGCTGCTGAGAATCTTTGCAAGGACATGGCGCTACCCATGGCGGGCCGTGGGAACGCTGCTGCTGGCGGTCGCCTGCACGCTGCTGGTGGTAGTGCTGCCGGCGCTCACCAAGGAATTCACGGATGAAGTGATTCCCAAGGGCCAGACCGAACGCATTCTGCCGCTCGCCCTGCTCGGCGTGGGGGCCATTGCCCTCCGCCAGTTTCTCTTCACGCTGCGCACGGTTTCCAACAACCATTTCGAGCAGGCCATCGTGCATGACCTCAGGCGCGAACTGTACGGAAAGATCCAGCGGCTTCCCATGCGCTGGTTCGACAATCAGCCCACGGGCGACATCATGACCCGGGTGGCGAGCGACGTACCGGCCATGGAACGCGTCATCATCGAAGGACTCGACCAGGGCGTCAGCGGCATCCTGCAGTTCACGGTCGTCTTCGGTTATCTGCTCACGCAGCATGTCGGGCTGACGCTTCTCACGGTGGCTCCGCTTCCGCTCGTGGCCCTTGCCGTCCGCTTCTACCAGCGCAAGGCGGAACCGCGCTTCAAGGCAGCCAGCGAAGCCGGCAGTGCACTCAATTCCCTGCTCCACGACAACATCGCGGGCATCCGCCAGATCAAGGCCTACACGGTCGAACCAGAGGAACTCAACCGCTTCGATGCCCACAGCCGCAGCGTCCAGCAGGCCCAGCTCTCAGTCGTCAAAGCCAATGCCGTCATCTGGCCCTTTGTTTCGCTCGTGGCGGAAAGCGGCATCGTCCTGACCATTGCGTTTGCCGCGTGGTGGATCTGCCGGGGCACGACCACGCTGGGCACGCTCTCGGCCGTGCTCATGTCATGGGGCCTCCTCTACGATCCGGTTTCGCGCGTCAATCCCCTCACCCAGATGTTCACGGCGGGCATCGTCGCCGGAAAGCGCGTGTTCGCCATTCTTGATCTCACGGATGAACCGAACCTCGACGACGGTCGCCGCCCGGATACGCTGCGCGGCGAGGTGGTCTTCGATGACGTGACCTTTTCCTATGCCGACAAGGCCCCCACCATTTCCGGAATCCGGATCCGCGCGGCGGCGGGTCAGACCATTGCCCTCGTCGGTCCCACCGGAGCGGGCAAAAGCACGGTTCTCAATCTGCTGACCCGTTTCTACGAACCCGATGCCGGCCGCATCCTGCTCGACGGCGAAGACATCAGCGGACTCTCCAAGGAATGGCTGCGCGACCACATCGGCTACGTCACGCAGGACAGTTTTCTTTTCAATGCTTCCATCCGCGGCAATCTCCTCGTCGCCAAACCCGACGCCACGGAGGCGGAACTCTGGGCCGCCCTCTCGGCAGCGAATGCAGCAGACTTCGTCCGCCGCCTCCCGGACGGACTCGACACGCCCACCGGAGAACGCGGCACCCGGCTCAGCGGCGGTGAACGCCAGAGGCTCTCCATCGCCCGCGCCCTCCTCAAGAATCCTCCCATCCTCCTGCTCGACGAAGCCACCAGCGCGGTCGACAACGAAACCGAGAAACTCATCCAGCAGGCCCTCGAACGCCTGCGCGCGGACCGCACCTGCTTCGTCATCGCCCACCGGCTCAGCACCGTGGAAAACGCCGATCGCATCTACGTGCTCGAACGCGGCCACATCCGCGAAGAAGGCGCCCACAGGGACTTGATCGCACGGGGCGGACTCTACGCCCGACTCTGCGCCTCCGGTCTCCGGGAAGATTCACAACCCATTCCCTGACGTACTCCGTAGGGTTCAACCGGTTCAACAACGTCACCCCAGCAGCCATCGGTATCCGCAGGTCTCAGGGCGATCCTGCCGGAGCTTCGGTGGCTGGTTCCGTGGGTTCTGCGGCTGGTTCTGCCGGGGCCTCGGGAGCCGCGGGAAGTTCTGGAAGCTCGGGCGGCAGTGGAACGATGGGTGCATCCGGATTCGCCGGAGCATCCGGATCGGTCGACGGCGGCAGCGGAACCCCGGGAGTTTCGGAAGGCTTTTCCGGGGCTTTTTCCGCGGCGGCCTTTTCCTCGGGGGATTCGGCGGGAAGCGGGTCCGGAGCCGGGGGAAGGTCGACGGGAACAGGCGGAGCAGCGGACGGCTTGGTCACCGTAGCCGGCTTGCCATCCTTGCTGCCCTGCAGGGCGGGGAGCAGATCAAGCGCTCCATCGAGATCCATCATGGGGGCTTCGTCAGGAAGATCCGGCGGCGGCGCGCCCGGAGCCCATGATTTCGGATTCGTTCCCGAGGCTGCCATCATGGTCTTGGGAGCCGTCGATTTCGGTGGCTCGAGAAAATCTGTCTTGAGGGCATCGCGCATGGAAGTTGCCGCAATGTAACCACGGCGTCCGCCCGCTACTTCCACGAGGACCCAGCCACGTTCCCGCTTCTTCTCCTTCACCACGGTCCCGCGCACCAGCTTCATGTCCGGTCCCTGCGACTGCGAGGGGCCGAATTCGTACATCGGCGTGCCGTGTTCCACGATCACCTTGCGTTCCGTCCAGTCCTT
>CAZSDE010000153.1:0-5143 GCA_964605435.1 uncultured Akkermansia sp. | reverse complement strand
CCGGTTCCACTTCCGGCGGCACGTCATCCGAGCGCAGGCGCTTGAGGGCAGCGAGGGGATTGCTCCAGAAGCCACCGCGGCGCGGCGCTTCTTCCACAGTTTCTGCTGTTTCGGCCCCCGGCTCGCGCTTGCCGCCCAGACCGGAGAAGAGATTTCCGAAATACGGTTCCTTCCTGGCAGGCTCGACCACGCCGGGAACGGCAGGAACGCCCGCCGCACGTCCAGCCAGTTGACCCGCGGGCTCTGGAACGGTCTCTTCTCCGCCCTTGAGCAATTTCATGGGATTGATCCGGTCCAGCAGTTTGCCTGCTTTGCCTTCCGCCACTTCCGGAACGGCGGGCGGTTGCGCCGGGGGCACCGGGGGCACCGTCCCCGGACGTCCCGCCGCCCGCGGAGCCGCTGCCACCGGAGGTGCCTGCGGAACCTCGGCTTCCTTGCGCCAAGGCGTCAGTTTATTGAGAAGTTTCCGGCCGGTCCCACCGCCGTCCTTCGCCACCTCCACTGGTGTGGCTGGAGCCGACGCCCGGCCTGCGGGAACTGCCGCTGGTGCTGGCGGAACAGCCTCCGGGGCAGCGTCGCCCCCGCGCTTGAACGGATTGATCTTGTTCAGAAACTTCCTGGTTCCGCTTTCGTCTGCGACCTGCGGGACTGGGGCGGGCACCGGGACGGGAGTTGGTGGCGGCGCGGGTCGAGCCGACGGTTTCGGCGCGGCGGTGCTGCGCGGGGCCGATCCCGAGCGGGATCCCTTCGTGGCTGCGGATCCGGATTTTGTGCTGCTGCTGCGCGTGCCCTGGGTGCTGCTGGTCTTGCTCGATTTCTTCGTCCCGCTGGCAGGGGCCGCCGGCAGCGGCATGGCGAGCGCCGCCACAAGGCTGGTGCTCAGGAGAAGAATGCGGACTTCAGCGTTCATAGGATGGTCGGTTGCGAGGGGCGGCAAAACTAGCACTTTTCATGCTCCCCGCGAGTGGTTTTTTGCGGTTTCCCGGAGCGGAATGAGAACGAATCTAACTATGCAGCGTCCCCCGGCGCACCGTCCTCTTACCCGCCATGTTCTCCAGCGAAAAAATCCGCGCTCTGCTTGCCCGCATGGCCGCCCTCGGCATTCACCGCGACGACCTCGAGGAATCGTTCGTGCGCGGATCCGGCGCCGGCGGACAGAAGATCAACAAGACGTCGTCGACCGTCCGCCTGAAGCACCTTCCCAGCAATATCGAGGTCCGCTGCCAGGAGGAACGGTCGCTCAGCCAGAACCGCTACCTTGCCCGACTCGAACTCTGCGAGAAACTCGAGCAGCGGAAACGCACACAGCACCAACTCTCGCGCGCCGCCATCGCCCGCCGCCGACGCCAGCAGACCAAGCGGTCGCGCGCCACCAAGGCCACCATGGTGCGCGAAAAACGGCAGCGCAGCTCGGTCAAGAATCTGCGCAAACGCCCGTCGACGGATGATTGAGACACGTCCGATTCTGCTTGCCACGGCGGGCGCTTCCCGCTTTTCCTGTGGCTGCATGAACCGCGCCTCCACTTTCCTCGTTCCCCTGTTCGCCCTCCTCGCCTCGGCCGCCGTCGCCGGCGAACCGAAACCGATCTTCAATGGCAAGGACCTCAGCGGCTGGGAAGGCCTCCCCGGCCTGTGGTCGGTCAAGGACGGTGCCATCACTGGTCAGTCGACCGCCGAGGCCCCGCTGTCCGGCAATACTTTCCTCGTCTGGAAGGGCGGCGAAGTCGGCAACTTCGAACTGCGCTTCCAGTACCGCCTCACCCCCAACAACGACAAGAATTCCGCCAACAGCGGCGTGCAGTACCGCAGCAAAGTAACCGACCCCGCCAAGTTCGTGGTCGCCGGATACCAGGCCGACTTCGAAGCCGGCCCCACCTACTCGGGCATTCTCTACGAAGAAAAGGCCCGCGGCATCCTCGCCCAGCGCGGTCAGCAGGTCACCATCCGCGATTCCGATGACCCCCGCAAACCCCGCATCGAAGTGACCGGTGAAACCGGCAAAAGCAGCGACATCCAGGCTGCCATCCGCCCGGGCGAATGGAACGAATACATCATCCGCGCCAAAGGCCCGCACCTGCAGCACCTCATCAATGGCAAACTCACCGTCGACGTGAAGGATGAATCGTCGGCCGCCGCCAAATCGGGCGTCCTCGCCCTTCAGTTGCACGCCGGACCACCCATGACCGTTCAGTTCAAGGACGTCGTTCTAACGACGCTCGATCCCTGAGCGACTGCAGATAAACCGGGACTCAATCCCAGCCGAATCCGGGCATCATCCCGTCGACGTCATCGGTGTCGTCCTGATCACCTTCCGAAACCCGGTCGCCGGACGCCGGACTGCGCCGCAAGGGCTCGCCACGGGCTTCAATCGCCAGGATCGCTTCGCCCAACTGCCCGCGTTCAAGGCCGGCCTCGGCCACCGCCTGCGGAAACCTCCGCAGGTGACCCCGTGCGCGCTGCGCAATCCTTGCAAGGCTGTCGCCGATCTCGGGCGATTCCATGAGGATGGTGAGACTCTCGAACGAACCCGGTGCGAGCCTGCCGGAGACTGCGAGGACTTTGCGGCGGACCGCTCCACTGTCCGGCAGCCATCTTCCGCGCAGGAAAATGCCGAGCACCGACGACTTTGGCGCAAAGCACTTCTGGCGTCCCGCAAACTTTGCAGCCGACGCCATCACATGCGCCAGCAGGGGAGATTGCCCGCGCAGAAAACTGAGCCGCGCAAGGGGCCAGCAGTGCGCCGTCACCAGCGATGGCCAGCCGCCCCGGCCAGTGCCAAGGGCTTCCAGAAGCACGGTTGGATCAATGGCCGCCGCATCGGCCCCGCCAAAACGCAGCGGTGCCGTCACCGCCGCCAGCGCCTCGGCAATCAGCAGATTGGCCGCCGCATAACCCTCCAGACCCCCGCAGTCCCACATCGACCGCGCCCGCCGGATCAGGCTGTCATTGCTGAAAAGGAGGGCCGCCGCCGCATGCTGACGGATCTGCTGCAGCGCCATGGCGGCATGCCATGCCACCGCCACTTCCGCCGTCGGCTTCGCATGCGGCAGCACTCCCACCACCACCACCGGAACGGCCGGAAACCGCGCCCGCAGCCGCGCCAGCATGAGCCCACCCAGTCCACAGCCGGCACTGCCTTCCAGCGACGCAAACAGCAGAATCACAGACGGACTCCCGGCCTCGGACGAATGCCCGTCAAGGAAGGCCAGAGCCCGGGCACAGAGCGCTTCCCCCGCCGGCCCAGTAGCGTCGCGGTAGCTGTAATCCTTTCCCAGCCCGCCGGAAAGCAGACCGCGCTGCGCCAGCAGGGGCCGCGATGCCAGATTCCCAATGACCCCGTCGTCAAGGTCGGCAAACAATCCATGCGGGACCCAGCGTGGCCCGGATGCCTGCGCCTCGCTGCGGAAAAACCCGCGCCAGTTCCCCGAGGGTTCGCCATGAAGCGCTTCGCCCGTGCCGCCGTCGAGCCCATGTTCCCGGCACAGCACTTCCCAGAAATCTGCGGCCATGCGGCATCCAGCACTGCCCGCCGCCACCGTGAAGACACACGACGGAAACAATTCCCGGTTGCCCGCCGCCACCCCCGGAGCCGGCTGCGCCGCATCCCATCCCGGCACCACCTGAACACTGAGCGTCAACTGCACCGAGCCGCCCACGGCAAGGCGCCGGCCCCAGCCGCTGCGTTCCCGGTCCACTTCCGGAAGCTTCGCCCATGCACGGCCCGCGGCCGTCACGAACTCACACGTCTGCCACGGCACCAGCACAGCGTCCCGGTCGGCTCCGGCCAGCGTTTCCAGACGCGCCCACACGGCCGCCGATCCCCCGGCGACCGGAGCATCGCCTCCTGCAGAATCACTGGTCGGCCACGGCATGGTCTTGGCCGGAGAAAAGCACGCAGCCGCCGATTGGAAAGTCCATTCTCCCGGTTCCGCGGGAAGTTGCATCTTGATTTCAGCACCCCCCGCAGCCTATGTGGGGCATCATGACTCTCCCGCTGGAAGACAATTTCGAAGACATCATCGGCAAAGCCCAGCGCGGCCTCGGACTCAACTCGGAAATGCTCGCGGCCAAAGCAGGCATCTCCTCTCAGGAACTCGAGGCCCTGCGCGCCGGCACAATCGATGAAGTTCCGGCCCGCCTCGTCGCCGCCACGCTCGGACTGCATGCCGACAGCCTCCTTGCCATCGGCCGCCGTGCGTGGCGCCCGGCTCCGGTAACGCTGGACGGCCTTCTCGTCTTCACCACGACATGGGACGACATGACCGTCAATGCCGCTCTCGTGTACAACCCCGCTAGCGGTCATGCCGCCATTGTCGATACCGGAGCAGATGCCACTCCCATCATTGCCGCGGCAGCCGAACGGAAACTCCATCCGTCTCTCATCCTCATCACGCACACCCATCCCGATCACATCGCTGCACTCCCGGCACTGCGCGAGGCTTTTCCCGCAGCCAAGGTCTTCGTGGGCCATGGCGAACGCTTCAAGGATGCCCAACCCATCGCTCCGGGACACGTCTTCTCACTCGGTGCGGTCAGTGTCGAAATCCGCGAAACGTCTGGCCATGCGGTCTGCGGCATGACCTACCTGTTCCATGGACTCGGGCCGCAGGTCGCCTGCGTGGGCGACGCCCTCTTCGCCGGATCCATGGGCGGTGGCATGGTTTCATGGGAACAGGCCCTGCGCACCAACCGCGCGCAGATCTTCTCTCTGCCGGACGACACCATCGTCGTCCCGGGACACGGCCCCCTCACCACGGTCGGCGAAGAAAAGGCCCACAATCCCTTCTACCCGGAATTCAAGTAAGCTCACACCCCTCACCAACCACATCTCATCATGAAACAGAAGATCGCTTTCGTCGGAGTCGGCCGCATGGGCGCCAACATGGCCCGCCGCGTTCACGAAATGGGCTGGCCAGTCACCGCCGTCTACGATGTCAACCGGGCCGCCGCGGACGAACTGGCCACCGAAATCGGTGCACAGTCCTGCACTTCGCTGGCCGACGTCACGGCCGCTGCCGACGTGATCTTCACGGTCGTCACCAATGACGCCGCCATGCAGTCGATCTTCGCCCCGCAGGGGGATAGCCTCCTCTCCCACGCCGCAGGCCGTATCTTCATCAACTGCGCAACCCTCAGCCCGCAG
>CAZSDE010000152.1:0-7863 GCA_964605435.1 uncultured Akkermansia sp. | reverse complement strand
TTCCCTCCCGCCCGGCCCCACGGCTCCCGGATCCCTGCTCTCGCTGAGCAGCACCACCGGCACGGTTTATTACACTCTCGATGGCTCTGACCCGCGCAGCCCCGGCGGTCAGCCGTCCGCCAGCGCCACCGCCTTCCTTTCCGGTTCCACCACCACTGCCCTCATCCCTCCACAGAGTCTCTGGAAATACCTCGTGACCCCGGCGGAGCCAGCCCCGGCATGGAAGTCCCTCGACTTTCCCGATAGCACATGGCCCAGCGGCCATGGCCAGCTCGGCTACGGCGACGGCGACGAAGCCACGGTCATCGGCTTCGGTCCCTCGACCACAAATCGCTACATGACGACCTACTTTCGGCGCGATTTCACGCTGCCGGAGGGAGCCGCCCCGTCGGCCGCCAAACTCCGGCTCCTGCGCGACGACGGAGCCGTGGTCTACCTCAATGGCATGGAAGTCTGGCGCTCCAACCTGAACCCGACCGCCACGATCACATGGTCGACCCCTTCCTCCACAGTCGCGGGCGGAGTGGACGAATCTTCCTTTTACTACGAAACGTCGATCAACCCAGTCCTGCTCCGTCCGGGCCGGAATGCGATTGCGGTGGAAGTCCACAATGCCTCGCCCAGCGACGACGACCTCAGCTTCGACCTCGCCCTCGAAATCACGTCGCCTCTCAGCAACCCAGCCATCGTCCTCGACCAATCCCGCACGGTCCGCGCCCGCACGTTCCTCAATGGCGAATGGTCGGGCATGAATTCTGCCTTCTATCAGGTAAATTCGGTCGCTCCATCGCCCGCCAACCTCGTGGTCAGCCGCATTCATTACCACCCCGCAGAACCATCGACCCCCGCCGAAACCGCCGTCTCCACCAACCGCGACGATTTCGAATTCATCGAACTCCTCAATGTCGGTCCGCAGACAATCGATCTCCCCGGCCTAGCCTTCACGGAAGGAATCGCTTTCTCCTTCACATCTTCATCACCAGTCACCCAGCTTGCTCCCGGAGCCCGCGTCATCGTGGCACGCCGCGCTGCCGCCCTCATCGCCCGCTACGGTCCCGGCCTCCCCATCGCAGGGGAATTCGCAGGCAATTCCGGTCTCTCGAACAGCGGCGAATCCATCACGCTCGCGACCCCCACGGCCACCATCCGCCAGTTCGCCTACGACGACGCTCTGCCGTGGCCATCAGCCGCCGACGGCGGTGGACCGGAACTCGTCCTCACCGCCCCATCCCCCGCCGCCGCCAGCGACGCATGGCACAGCAACGGCCTCCATTGGCACGCAGCCACCACCACCCGCCCAGGCTCCCCGCCATCCCCCACCTTCAGCCAGTGGCTCGCCTCCAACCCTCACCCGGACGACCCCGACGGCGATGGCCGCAATGCCCTCGCCGAATACGCCATGGGCTCGCTCCCCCTCGTCCCGGACGGCAGCCCCATCCTCTCAGCCACCGCCACCACCGCTGGTACCGAACTCACCCTCACCAGAGCCATCGGACCCCAGGTCGCCTTCCGCATCGAATCCTCTCCCAACCTCTCCGATTGGTCCCCCCTGCCCGATTCCCCCTCAGCCAGATCGACCGCTGGCAATCTGGAAGCCATCACCTTCCTCATCCCGCATTCCCCCAACGCCAGTTTCTTCCGCGCCGTCTTTTCCCTGCCCTGAATCAGGAACCCGCGAAAGACCGGGATCAAAAACACAGCGCCAGCCCAATCCGCTTCAATTTGCGTTTCTCTCTCTCGCCAGCCTGATGGCGTCCTTCCATGCATCAACCCAGCCAGCCATGTCGCCCACGGCGGTCTGCTGCGGACGGAGCGAGGCGGAGGAACTGATGCGCTGCCCGGGAACGAGGAGGCTGATCGCTTCCTCTCTCGCGGCGAGCACGGCCTCGGCAATGACGGCGAATCCTTGTTCCGCCTTCTTCCCGGATTCCTCCATGAGTGCCGCGGACGCGGGATCGAGCGGCTCGATGAGACACGCCTGCCATGCGTGGCTGAAGGCCGCGGAGAATTCGCCTGCGGCCAGGAGCGTGCGGGCATCCTGCATGAGTTCTTCGTAGGTTGGTTCGTCCGGGTCAGCGTATCCGTGCATGGGCTGAATGATGCAGGGCCCGGACGCGGCTGACAACTCCATTCCTGCGGTCCCCTCCGTACGCGATCGCCGGGGGACTCCCCGTGGGTGCCCTCAAGAGAGCGACTGCAAAGGACCTTGAAGCCGGGCCGGGTGCCCGCTAACGGGAAGCCTTCTCCATCAAAATCTGAACCTGTGGCGCGCCGAACTGAACCATTGACTGACCATTCCGACCGGATGTCCCGGATGACATCGATTGATGCGTGGCGCGGGGCGGTCATGCTACTGATGATGGCGGAGATCGTGCAGTGGTGGCGGGTGGCAGAGAATCTCAAGGAAGCCGGCTGGGGTCGGCTGGGGGGATGGCTGGCGTTTCACAGCGAGCATGTTCCGTGGAGTGGCTGTTCACTGCATGATCTGATTCAGCCGTCGTTTTCGTTTCTGGTGGGCGTGTCGCTGGTATTCAGTCTGCGGCGGCGGAATGAGGAACAAAGCGGGGCGGCCATGGCGTTGCATGCGCTGTGGCGATCCCTTCTGCTGGTTGGTCTGGGCATCTGGCTGCGGTCGCTGGGTTCCGAGCGCACGAACTTCACATTCGAAGACACGCTCACGCAGATTGGCCTTGGCTACCCGTTCCTGTATGCGGTCGCGCAGACGCGGAAGCCAGTGGTTGCATGGTCCGTGCTGGCATTGGTTCTCGTGGGCATGTGGCTGGCGTTTGCGCTGCATCCGCTGCCTGGTAAAGGCTTCGATTATCACGCGGTCGGGGTACCGCCGCAGTGGGCGGTGGCTCCGGCCGACTGGATCCGCAGTGGATTTGCGGGTCATTGGAACATGAACAGCAATGCGGCGGCGGCCTTTGACCGCTGGTTTCTGAATCTCTTTCCGCGACCGGTGCCCTTCCGTTTCAATTCCGGTGGGTACTGCACTCTGAATTTCGTGACTACCCTCGGGACCATGCTGATGGGTTGGATTGGGGGCACGGTGCTGCTGTCCAGCCAGCCCACCCGGTGGCGCATGGGGTGGTTTGCGGCGGCTGGGATTGCGGCCATGGCGCTGGGCATCGTACTCGACGCCACAGGGGTTTGTCCGATGGTGAAACGCATCTGGACGCCGTCGTGGACCCTGTTCAGTGGCGGCCTGTGTTTCCTTGCGCTGGCCGGCTTTCATCTGATCTGCGATGTCATGGAGGTCCGCGGTCCGTTTCTGCCGCTGGTGGTGCTGGGAGCCAATTCGATGGCGGCCTACATGGTGGCGCACCTGTGGCCGGAATTCATCGGGAAGTCGCTCGTGCGTCACCTTCCCAATAACGCCTTCAGTATTTTCGGGGCGCAGTGGCAGGTTCCGCTGCTCGGGATCTGCGTGCTGCTGATCGAGTGGCTCATCCTGTGGTGGCTCTACCGCAGGAAGATCTTTCTGAAGATCTGAAGGGCACAGTCAGTAGCAGAGGACGGAGCGGACCTGTGGCCCGGCCGGGAGGCGTTTCCGGCCTTCGAGGAAGGAGAGTTCGATGAAGAACGTCATGCCGGCCAGCGATCCACCGAGCTGGCCCACGAGGTCGGCGGCGGCGGCGGCGGTTCCGCCGGTAGCGAGGACGTCATCGATGAGCCAGACTCGTTCGCCGGGAGCCACGGCGTCGCTGTGCAGTTCGATGTGATTGCTGCCGTATTCGAGGTCGTATCCGGTGCCGACGGTCTGCCATGGGAGCTTGCCCTTCTTGCGGACCGGGATGAAACCGAGGCCGAGTCGGTCGGCGACAGCACCTGCGAAGATGAAGCCGCGGGCGTCGATGCCCATGACCTTGCTGACGCCGGCTTCGCGGAGGCCCTCGCACATGAGGTCGATGGCGCGCCGGAAGAGCGGACCGTCGGCGAGGACGGGCGTGATATCCTTGAAGACGATGCCCGGCTGCGGGAAATCCTGAACGTCGCGGACGGCAGCGCGCAGAGAGTCGGTGGCATCATTCATGGCGGCATCGGGTCAGGGATTTCTCAGGCCGAACGGATCGTATCGCTTCCAAAGTACGGCTGCAGGGGCGCAGGGACACGCACCGAACCATCCGCCTGCTGGTAGGTTTCGAGAAGGGCCACATAGAGCCGGGCGAGGGCTGTGCCGGAACCATTGAGGGTGTGGCAATGCAGATTCTTCTTCGATTCGGGATCCTTGTAGCGGAGCTTCATGCGGCGGGCCTGGTAGTCGCCGAAATTCGAGCAGCTGGAGACTTCGAGATACGATCCCTGGCCCGGGGCCCAGACTTCGATGTCGTAGGTTCTGGCGCTTCCGAATCCGATGTCGCCCGTGCAGAGTTCGATGACGCGGTAGTGCAGGCCGAGCAACTGGAGGACTTTCTCGGCGTCGGCCGTGAGCGTTTCCAGTTCCGCCATGCTGTCCTCCGGGCGGCAGATCTTCACGAGTTCCACCTTGTCGAACTGGTGCATGCGGATGAGGCCGCGGGTGCCCACGCCGGCTGCTCCTGCTTCGCGCCGGAAGCACGGCGTATAGGCCGCATAGCAGATCGGAAGCGCGGAAGCCTCCACGATTTCCTCGCGGTGCAGATTCGTGACCGGAACTTCCGCGGTCGGCGCGAGGTAGAGGTCGTCTTCCCCGCAATGGTAGAGTTGGTCCGCGAATTTCGGCAGCTGCCCCGTTCCCGTGAGGGCCGCCGCATTCACAAGGAAGGGCGGCAGCACTTCCGTGTAGCCATGCTTCGTGGTGTGGAGATCAAGAAGGAAGCTGATGAGCGCGCGTTCGAGACGGGCACCGGCACCGCGGTAGACCACGAAGGCACTGCCCGTGACCCGGACCCCGGCTTCGAAGTCGACGAGCCCGAGTTCCTTGGCGAGGGTGACATGGTCTTTGGGAGTGAAGAGGAATTCCGGTGCCTGTCCCCAGCGGCGCACCTCTGGATTGGCGTCGGCATCGGCTCCCACCGGACAGCCTTCGTGCGGAAGATTCGGGATTCCGCGAAGGAGATTCTCCTGACGTTCATCGAGGTCGCGCGTCTGCTGCTCCAGTCCGTCGATCTGTTCACCGATGCCGCGCACGTGGGATTCCTGTTCCGCCGTATCGCGTCCTTCCCGGCGTCCCATGCCGATCTCTTTGCTCAACCGGGTGCGGTCGGCCTGCAGCTTCTGCTTTTCCGTCTCCGCAGCACGTCTCTGCGCATCGATGGCGAGCACGTCATCGATGAGATCCGCCACGGATCCCCCGCGCTGACGGAGTCGTGCCTTGATGCCCTCGGGATTGTCACGGATGAGTCGGATGTCCAGCATAAGGCGCGGAGATTGCCGCCGCGGCAGCCCAGCGGCAAGACGGTTTTTCCTTCCGCCGGCGGTTGGACTGCGGGCGGCGGGGGTGGTCAGTTGCCGCGGAGTTTCTCGACGGGTCCATCGACAGTCCCCGGGACCCTGCCATCGGCGAACTGGTCCTCGTCGCGGTATTCCTTCTTCAGGCGCATGAGTTCGGCCTTCAATTCCTCGCGCACCGTGGCGGCCGCGGGGTCGTCGTAGAGATTCTTCATTTCGTCCGGGTCCTTGACGAGGTCGAAGAGTTCCCACTGATCCTTCTTCACAAACCAGATGAGTTTGTGCGTAGCGGTCCGGACCCCGAGGTGGGCGCGGGTATTGTGATGTCCGGGGTCGTGGTAGTAACGGTAGTACATGCTGCGGCGCCAGTCAGCGGGCGTCTCGCCACGGAAGATGGGAGCGAGGCTGCGGCCCTGCATATCCTCGGGCACCGGCATGCCAGCGAGATCGCAGAACGTGGGAGCGAAGTCCGGATTGATGGCGATGGCCGATGTCGTGGTGCCGGCTTTGATGACGCCGGGCCAGCGCACCAGAAACGGCATGCGCAGCGAGGCCTCGTACATGAAGCGCTTGTCGTACATGCCATGGTCTCCGAGGAAGAATCCCTGATCACTGCTGTAGATGACCACGGTGTTCTCCTTGAGACCGCTTTTGTCGATGTGATCGAGAATGCGGCCGACGCTGTCATCGACGCTCTGCACGCAGGCGAGGTAATCCTGCAGGTACCGCTGGTATTTCCATGCGAACAATTCCTCACCCGTCAGGGTCCGGCCATCGACCACGACTTCCGTGGGCACTTCATTGAGCCACTGATTGCGCGCCGGCCCCTTGAGCTCAGCCGGGGGGGCCAGCTTGAGATCGCGGCGGGTCAGATCGCGGGCAATGGTCTGTTCGTTTTCGCGGAGAGCATCGGTCCGTCCCTTGTAGTCATCGCGCAGGGTGGCGGGCTCGGGAACCTTCCGGTTCTTCCATGCCGCGTAGCGGGGATGCGGTTCCCATGCCCGGTGCGGTGCCTTGTGACCGCAGAATACAAAGAACGGCTTGTCCTTCGGAACCGACTTCATGAAATCGATGGTCAGGTCCGTGATCACATCGCTCACGTACTGGCTTTCGTACTTCTTCTGACCCGTGGCTGTATAGAGCACGGGGTTGAAGTAATCTCCCTGACCCGGGAGGATTTCCCAGTAATCGAATCCGGTGGGATCGCTGCCGAGGTGCCATTTGCCGATCATGCCGGTGTGGTAACCGGCCTTCTGGAGGTGTTTGGGGGCGGTATTCTGCGCTCCATTGAAGCGGTTGAAGACCGGGGTGCCATTCATGTGGCTGTACTTGCCCGTGAGCACGGTGGCCCGGCTCGGCGTGCAGATCGAATTCGTGGCAAAGCAGCTATCGAAGCGCATGCCTTCCTTGGCGAGGCGGTCGAGGTGCGGGGTTTCATTGATCTTCGATCCGTAGGCCCCGATGGCATGCGCGGCGTGGTCATCGGAGAAGATGAAGACAATGTTCGGCCGGGCCGCGTGGCCGGAGCAGACCATGGCGAACAGCAGGGCTGCCGCAGGAAGGAGGGATCGCATCATGAGAAACCCGTAACACAGCGGACCACATACGCCGCCCCGTGTTTGCGTTGCCCCTCCCCTATTTTCCGGCGGCGGCAGGCACAAACTGCACGGCGTCAGCAATCACATGCCCCCCGGCCTCGTCATTGCGCAGCGTCACGCTGGTCTGCGCCGGAAGATCGAAGACTCCGGCAGACAGAAAGAGGGGGCTTCCACCCTTGCGCTGGTCGACCCTGATTTCGCTGAGTCCTGCGCTGGTGACAATCTGCACGAGCGCCCGCCCGGCGCGGTTGTCATGCGCCGCCGAGGCGATGCGTACTTCATAGCGGCCGGGCGCAGGCAGAACAGCCCGGAAAACGGCGGCGGCGGCGCCATGCGATCCCGCGCCTTCGTGGCGGTAGCCATCGCCACGGAAGGGACGCACCGCGTGACTGGCGGTCCATGCGCCTGAGAATTCCGCCGCGGCATCGTCCACCGTGACCGCTCCCGCGGGGTCCTCCGGAACCCTGGCCGTGGTTCTGGCTTCCGATTCCCATGCGAGGATCTGTCCGTCGGCGGTGAGACGTTCGCGCAGGATGTCGTAGGGCAGGTCCTGGATGGCGGAGGCGCGTTCGAGGGCCATGCAGGCACCGGTGGCGGCCGATTGCGCAAGGATCATGAAGACAGGTTCCATGCGGATCGAACCGAAGGCGATGTGCGAACTGGAGACGCAGACGGGCACGATGAGATTGGAGAGTTCCGTGCGCTTCGGGAGGAGCGATCGCCATGAAATCCGGTACGGGCCCGCGAGACCGACGCCGATATCGCCTTCGTTCTGCACATGTCCTTCCGGCGTGAGGTAGCGCTGCACGTTGTGCGATTCGATGGTATACGATCCCATGCCCGCGGAATCCGGCACGCTAGCCGGCGAGCCGCAGTCACGCTGAAGCGCTAT
>CAZSDE010000151.1:0-7943 GCA_964605435.1 uncultured Akkermansia sp. | reverse complement strand
GCGAGACCGATGGAATTGTTGAGGTCCCAGTCATCGGGGAATTCTCCTCCAATCCTCGGGATGAACTGACTGAAGCCACTGCCGTCGCGCCGCAGCCGGAAAACCCCTTCGCCCAGCGACGCCCCGAAGGTCGTCGTGAAATACAGCCAGCCATCAGGGCCCGATTCAATGTCGCGGGCGGAGGAATCGTTCCAGCCAGCCTGTCCGCGGCTCGCCAGCACGGTGCGCTCGCCTGTCTGAGGATCGATCCGCACCACGTCACCGTCCGCCACGCCGTAATAAATGCCATCCACGACCGTGACCGTGCTCAGCTCACCGGGCGAAACGCTCCGCTGCCATGTCCACATGTCCTTCTGCACAGTCCATTCATCGAGTCCGGAATTGGTGGCGACCGCCACGAGAGCGACTTCATTCACGGTGGCCGGCGTGCTCCTGCGGCGCGTCGGATTCGACCCCGCCGAAAGCTCGGCGGCATTGGCCGAACCATCGCCATCGAAGTCACCTGTCCCAGTCTCGGCGAGCCCGCCGAACCACTGACGCTCGGTTCCGTCGGGCATGCCATCGGAGTCGCTGTCGGGTTGCGAGGCCGCGTCAGCTGCATTCGTGCCGGCCAAGTATTCTTCGCCATTCAACGCACCGTCGCGGTCGAAATCCCCATCGGCATTCTGCCCGAGATTGCCGAACGACGCCAGTTCCCAGACATCGGGCAGTCCATCGCTGTCGGAATCGTCCGGACGCGACCCCTGATCGAGCGGATTCGAGCCTGCCTGAAATTCCAGCAGATTGCTGAAACTGTCGGCATCGGGGTCCCCGGCTGCGCCCTGACTGAGATCGGCAAAGTACAGGCGTTCCCATGTGTCGCCCAGTCCATCGCTGTCCGCATCGGTCTCGGGCAAAGCCACCAGATCATTGGCCGTTCCCAATCCGCCGATGGCCACGGCCACGGAATTGTCGGCATTGAGCCGATGGATGACCCCGTTATTGTCAATCACATAGCGGACGCCTTCGATCACTTCGGCATCCATGAGATTCCGCCCGGCAATGGTGGCCACAGTCGTCACAGCGGCAGGCGCAGCGGCCGCCGGATCAAGCCGGAAAATCCGCCCGGCTGTATTGACGCCGTAGAGCACACCACTATCCACGAGGATACCCTGGGGAGCCGTCACCCCGCCCGGTGTCAAGTTCTCCACCGTTTCCCGCACCCCGTCGGCGTCCGCATCGCGGAACCGGTAAATCGGACGGTTCGCTGTCGAGAATCCGGAACGCGAGGAAACCAGCAGATCGTTCCCGTTCCACGCAAGGTCCCGCGCATTGTTCAGATCCCATGCGCCGGCTCCAGACCCTCCCGTGCGAGTCAGCACCTGCGCAAACCCGCTCCCGTCCGTTCCAAGCCGGAACACGCCTTCCCCCGCAGTCGAAAACGCTGTCGCAAAATACAGCTTCCCATCGGGCCCGCATTCCATGCCCTGGGGATCGGACGCCGCCCAGCCAGGCGTGTCGACCCCGCGCGTCGCCAGCACCACGCCCTCGCCCGTCGCCACATTGAATTTCTGCACCGACGCCCCCGCCCCGGGAACTGTCGCATACAGATACCCTTCACGGTACACCATGCTGTAAGGATGCGGACTGAGCGAAGCAAGGGGCCGCACGTACGACCACACGCCACGGCTGCTCACATAGTATTCGGAAATTCCCGGCGTGTGCGCCACCGCCACCGGCGTACCGGCGAGCACGGGAGTTCCCGCCGCCAGCAGCAGCAGTCCGGAAGAGAACGGAATCATCAGCAGTTTCATCATGGCGGGCAACGACGGCAGTCGGGGTTTGGTTGCACCGCAATCGACGCAAATATATTCGCGTATGCAAGAAAATTCTTGCGGGAATCAGGACTCGGGGAAACCCTGCGCTCCATCAATCCATGGCTACCACTTCTGTTCTTCCGCTGCACGGCATCATTCCTCCGGTCGTCACTCCGCTGGCGGCCCGCGACCAGCTAGACACAGGAGCGGTCGATGCGATGGTGCATCACCTGATGACGGGAGGAGTGCATGGCATCTTTGTGCTTGGCAGCACGGGGGAAGGACCCGGGCTCAGTCACCGGCTCCGCGCGGACATGGTCCGTGCGACCATCACCGCGGCGGGGGGCCGGCTTCCGGTCATTGTCGGCATCACGGACACGTCATTCACGGAATCGCTCGAACTGGCGGCGGTGGCGGCCGATGCGGGTGCGGCGGCGGTGGTGGCGGCTCCTCCGTATTACTTTCCGATGACGCAGGACGAACTGGTCCGCTACTACCTTGATCTTGCGGACGCGCTGCCGCTGCCGCTTTTCCTCTACAACATGCCGGCCATGACGAAGGTTCCCATCAGTACGGAAACCGTGCGCCGCGTCATGGACCACCCGCGCATCATCGGGATCAAGGACAGTTCGGGCGACATGCTGCAGGTTCATGCGCTGCTGCAGCTGGCGAGGCCGGGCTGGCCGGTGCTGGTGGGACAGGAACAGATCACGGGCGAAGCTGTGCTGCTCGGAGCGAGCGGCGGCATCAATGCCGGAGCCAATCTCGAACCGGCCACCTACACGGCCCTGTACGAAGCGGCCCGCGCAGGCGACCTTGCGGCGCTCCGGCGGCATCACGGACGCATCCTTGCGATTTCCTCGGCCCTCTATGCGATCGGCAACCGTCCGTCCTCGCTCGTCCGCGGCATCAAGGCGGCCCTCGCTCTCATGGGGCTCTGTCCCGACCGCATGGCGGAACCATTCCATGCCTTCACCAGGGAGGAATCGGCGGATCTCCGCAGCCGCATGGAAGGCCTCGGCTTTCCCATCCGTTCCGCCTGAACGAATTTCACCGAGCCCCTCCGCCCTTTGCCATGCCGCGCCCCGTTCCCATCGCCATGGTCGCCAGCGGCGACCTCCGTCCGTCTGCCAATCTCGCCTGCTGGCCGGCACAGCGGGCCATGGAGGAAAACTTGACCGATGCCATCGCTGCCGCGGGACACACGGTCGTGCGCGCCCATCCCTACAACCGGCGCAAGGGCCATGGCTTCATCGATTCCCAGCGCATGGGGCTCGATGTCATCGGTGGCCTCGATCCCCGCAGTCCCCTCGTGGTCGCGGAAGCGGTCTGGCAGTATTCCCATCACATCTTTCCGGGTCTCACCACCCATCAGGGTCCCATCCTCACCGCAGCCAACTGGAGTGGTCAGTGGCCGGGCCTCGTCGGCATGCTCAATCTCAATGGATCGCTCGCCAAGGCAGGCATTCCGTACAGCACCATCTGGAGCGAGGATTTCACCGATCCCTTTTTCCGCCGCGGCCTTTCCCAATGGCTGCGCACGGGCCGGATCGATCACGACTGCTCGCATGTGCATCCGGCGGGAAGTGTCCGCATTCCTGCGAAGTCGCGGAGGCTGGGGGAATCGCTCGCGGCATCCCTGCTGCGCAGCAAAGCCATCCTCGGGGTTTTCGACGAGGGCTGCATGGGCATGTTCAATGCCATCATACCGGACCATCTGCTGCACCGCTGCGGAGTCTTCAAGGAACGGCTCAGTCAGTCAGCACTCTACCATGCCACCATGGCGGTGCCGGAAACCGAAGCCGCCGCGGTCCGTACGTGGCTCGACCGCCGCGGCATGACCTTCCACACGGGGAAAGATCCGGAGACCGACCTTACGGACGCGCAGATTCTCCTCCAGTGCCGCATGTACATCGCAGCGGTCCGCATGGCGGATGCGTTCGGATGCGATGCCATCGGGATTCAGTACCAGCAGGGACTCAAGGATCTCCTGCCGGCCTCGGACCTCGTCGAAGGCATGCTCAACAATGCGGATCGTCCTCCGGTCCGCCCGGCCCATGGTCGCCGCACCCTCTTCCAGGGCGAACCACTCCCGCATTTCAACGAAGTGGACGAATGCGCCGGACTCGACGCTCTCCTTATCCACCGCACGCACCGTGCGCTCGGCGAACCGGTCGAATCGACCCTGCACGACGTCCGCTGGGGCGCTCCATGGCAGGACGAATTCGTCTGGACGTTCCTGATTTCGGGGGCGGCCCCGCCGGCGCACTTTGCCCGCGGCTGGAAGGATGCCCACGGATTCCGCCAGCCTCCCATGTACTTCCCGAGCGGAGGTTCCTCGCTCCACGGCATCTCAAAGGAAGGCGAAATCATCTGGTCGCGCATCTACGTGGAGAGTGATGCGCTCCACATGGACATGGGACGCGGCAAGGCCCTCGCCCTTCCCGCCGGGGAATCCCGCCGCCGGCTCGAGGCCACGACCCCGCAATGGCCCATCATGCACGCGGTCACCTACGGTGTTTCCCGCGATCAATTCATGGCCCGCCACAAGGCCAATCATGTGCAAGTGGCCTACACCTCGTCTCCGGCTGCCGCCAATCTCTGCCTCTTCACCCGCGCAGCCTTCGCGCAGGCCCTCGGCATTTCCGTCCACTTCTGCGGATCCCTCGAACCCGCATGACCGCGCGCCTCATCTCCCTTCTCTGGCTGACCATCAGCGCCGCATCCGCTGCGGAAAAACCCCGGCTGATACTCTTCCTCGCGGCGGACGACCTCCGCTGCGACCTTGCCTGCTACGGCCACCCGGCAGCCCGCACCCCGAACTTCGACCGGCTCGCGCAACGCTCGGTCGTCTTCCACCGGGCCTACTGCCAGCAGGCGCTCTGCAATCCCTCGCGGGCTTCCCTGCTCACCGGAAAACGCCCGGACGAACTCGGCATCTGGGACCTCCCCACCCACTTCCGTTCGTCGCATCCCAACGCCCTCACCATTCCGCAGCACTTCCGGAACCATGGCTGGTTCACCCGCAATCTCGGCAAGATCTTCCACAACTTCCATCACGAAACCATGGGCGACCCAGCTTCATGGTCGGTACCAGCCGAATTCCACTGGGGCCAGCATGCCACCGACACCCCACAGCTGCCGCAACCGCTGCCGCCAAACCTCGCATCGGACCCGAAATGCGAATGCCGCGACATTCCGGATGACGCCCTTATCGACGGACGCATGGCGGCTGCCGCCGTCAGGGCCATCCACGACGCCGCGGCCAGATCGGAACCGACCTTCCTCGCAGTCGGCTTCTGGAAACCACACGCTCCCTTCAATGCCCCGAAACGCTACTGGGACCTCTATGAACGGGACCGGCTCCCGGAAATCCCGGCCGCCGCATGGCCGCAGCACGCCCCCGCCGTCGCCCGCCACGGTTCCCAGGAAATCCTCGGCTGGCAGCAGCGCCGATCCCTCCCGCCCGACGCCGCCCGCGAACTCCGTCATGGCTACCTCGCCGCCATCAGCTTCCTCGATGCCCAGCTCGGCCGCATCCTCGACGCTCTCGATGCCTCGGGGCTCGCCAGCCAAACCATCATTGCACTCTGGTCGGATCACGGCTTCCACCTCGGTGAACACTCTCTCTGGGGCAAAACCTCGAACTTCGAACTCGATGCCCGCGTCCCCCTCCTCATCACAGCACCAGGCATACAGGCCGCCGGAAGCCATGCGCTCGCAGAACTGACGGACCTCTTTCCGACCCTGACGGAACTTACCGGTCTGCCCACGCCGGATGGCCTCGCCGGACGCAGCCTCGTGCCCGTGCTCCGGAATCCCGCCGCTCAGGTCCGCTCCGCCGCCCTCACGCAGCACCCCAGACCGGCCTATTACAACCTCTCCCCTTCCCGGTCGCCCACTTCCATGGGATACTCGCTGCGCACCGAAAGGTTCCGCTACACGGAATGGCGCGACTGGACCACCGGCCGCACCAGCCACCGCGAACTCTACGACCATTCCTCGGATCCCCTCGAAACCATCAACCTTGCCGATTCTCCCCAGCACGCCGCCGACGCCGACGCGGCAGCCGCTTCCCTCCTCACGTTCCTGCCTGCCGTGCATCAAGGCTGGACTCCTCCTCCCCCGCAGAAACCATGACGCTTCCCCGCCTCGCCCTCGCGGCCTGCCTCGCCCTCGCATCAGCCGCGCCAGCCCTCGAACCGCTCGCCTACCACCACAAGGACCTCACGGTCGACCTCGGCGTCGGCCTCTGGGCATGGCCAGTTCCCTGCGACGCCGATGGCGATGGCGATTTCGACCTCATCGTCTCATGCCCGGACAAACCATCCAACGGAGTCTGGTTCTTCGAAAACACAGGCCGTCCATCGGGCCACCCGAAGCTCCCCACCTTCAAGCCAGCACGCCGCCTCAGCAGCACCGCCCACTACGTGACCCCCAGCTACCCGCAGGGCCAGCTCCGCGTCCTCACCCCAGGCGCGGAATACCCTGAGTTCACCACCAAAGGACTCGCCACAAAGACGAAGGTTCCAGCCAATCCCGGCTTCTACAAATCCTCGGGTGCCCGCAGCTCGATCTTCCGAATCCGCCATCACCAATGGAGCTACGCCGACTTCGATGGCGACCAGCGGCCCGACCTCATCGCCGCCGTCGAAGACTGGTCGGATTACGGCTGGGACAATGCCTACAATGCCGACGGCCAATGGACCCATGGCCCGCTCCACGGCTTCCTCTTCGTCTTCCGCAACACTGGCTCCGCCACCGCACCCGCCTACGCCGACCCCTTCCAGATCCGCATCGGCGACCATCCCCTCGAAACCTTCGGCTGCCCGTCCCCGAATTTCATCAACTGCGACGACGATGACGACCTCGACCTCATCTGCGGCGAATTCCTCGACAGCTTTTCCTACTTCGAAAATACCGGGACTTCATCCGAACCACGCTACGCACCCGCCACCCGGCTCAAGGACCCCCATGGCCGCGAAATCCACATGGACCTCCAGATGATCGTACCGGTCGCCTTCGACTGGGACCGCGATGGCGATCACGACCTCATCACAGGCGATGAAGACGGACGCGTCGCCTTCATCGAAAATCTCGGCCGCGTCACGCAGGGGAAAACTCCCGTCTTCCTCCCTCCAGTCTACTTCCAGCAGAAAGCGGATACGCTCAAATGCGGTGCCCTCGCCACGCCCGTGTGCACGGACTGGGACGGCGACGGCGATCTCGATATCCTGTCGGGCAATACCGCAGGGTACCTCGAGTTCTTCGAAAACCTCAGCGGCCCGCGCATCGCCCAGCCCACATGGGCCGCCCCGCGCAGACTCTCCGCCGACGGAAACACCTTCCGCATCATGGCCGGACCCAACGGCAGCATCCAGGGACCAGCCGAAGCCAAATGGGGCTACACCACCTTCAGCGTCGCGGACTGGAACCTCGACGGCCTCCCGGACATCGTTCTCAACAGCATCCTCGGCGAGGTCGTCTGGCTCCGCAATGCCGGCACCCGGCAGTCCCCCGCCCTCGCCGCACCCCAACCCCTCGAGGTCGCATGGTCCTCCCCCCAACCCCAACTCGCATGGGGCTGGCGCAAACCCAAAGGCTCAGCCCTCCTCACCCAGTGGCGCACCACCCCAGTCGTTCACGACTTCAACCACGATGGCCTCCCGGACCTCGCCATGCTCGACCACGAAGGCTACCTCGCCTTCTTCGAACGGAAACGCTCGCCCACCGGCGAACTCTCCCTCGCCCACCCTCGCCGCGCCTTCCTCAACAAGGACGGTTCCCCCCTCCGCCTCAATCCGAAATCCGCGGGGGCCTCGGGCCGCCGCAAACTCTGCGTCACCGACTGGGACGGCGATGGCCAATTCGACTTCCTCCTCAACTCAGCCAACGCCGATTTCCTCCGCCAGACGTCGTCCACGGAATCCACATGGACGTTCGAAAATGCCGGATCCCTCGCCCCACGCAGCATCGAAGGCCACGACGTCAGCCCCGCCACCACGGACTTCGATGGCAATGAAATCCCGGATTTCCTCGGCGGCGCAGAAGACGGCCGCTTCTATTTCCTCCCCAATCCCCGGAAATCCTGACCGCACTGCGCGCTCGACGGACCCCGGCCCCGGCCCGACGGTCCCCGCGCCATGC
>CAZSDE010000150.1:0-7988 GCA_964605435.1 uncultured Akkermansia sp. | reverse complement strand
CTCAGCCCGCGTTCCTGTTCCTCTTCCGCTGCCAGCCGCCCAGCCTGCGCAAGGGCAGCACGCACCGCCCCGAGAAGATCTTCGTCGTGCACCGGCTTGGTCAGAAAATCGACCGCTCCGGACTTGATGGCGCGGACACTCATGGGGATGTCCCCATGGCCCGTCAGAAACACGATCGGTACCTGGACTCCCTCGGACTGCAGGCGCGACTGCAGTTCAAGCCCGCTCATCCCGCTCATCGCCACGTCCAGAAGCAGGCACCACGCCCCGGTCATCCGCGGAGCCTTCAGAAAGGCCTCGGCCGACCCGAATCTCCGCACGGCAAAACCCTCAGCCTGCAGCAGCCGTGTCAGCGCCCGCAGCATACCCGGTTCATCATCGACCAGCACAACCGTTCCGGATTCCATGACGCATCGTTTCCATGGCTCCGGCGGCCCGCCAACGCCAATTTGTCAGGAAATCCAAGGGTCCGGCCACCCGTCCGGGAATCCTGCGCAAAGCCAAATGCCATTTGACAGATGGCTCCAGGAGAGTAGGATCCCGCCCCTGCTTCCCGGGGCAATTTGCAAACATTCTTGATTTTCAACGACAAATGAAAACGATCTCCGCCAAAGCTGAAGATATCCAGCGCAAATGGTATCTCATTGATGCCAAGGACCGCGTCCTCGGGGACGTGGCCGTCGAAGCCGCCAACCTGCTCCGCGGCAAGCATAAGGTGACCTACACCCCGCACATCGACAACGGCGACCACGTTGTCATCATCAATGCCGAAAAGGTCGTCCTCACGGGCAAGAAGGAAACCGCCAAGATCTACCACCGCTTCTCGGGCTATGTCGGCGGCCATCACACGGATTCTCCCCGTTCCCTGCGGGCCCGCCGTCCGGAACAGATCATCCTCCTTGCCGTCCGCGGCATGATCCCCCATAATAAACTGGGGCGCCGGATCTACACCAAGCTGCGCGTGTACCGCGGCGAAAAGCACAACCACGAAGCCCAACAGCCGACGGTGCATCAGTTCTGATTCCCTGAACCTTTAGCGAATACCATACCATGGCCGAAACAGTCTACGCCGCCACCGGACGCCGCAAAACCGCGAGTGCCCGCGCCCGCCTCACCGCAGGTGAAGGTCACATCACCATCAATGAACGGTCCTTCGAGGACTATTTCACGACGGAAACCATGAGGAATGCGGTTCTCGCTCCCCTCCAGGTCACCGGAAATGCCAATAAATTCGACATCGCAGTGACCGCCGTCGGCGGCGGCCTCAACGGCCAGGCAGGAGCCGTCCGCCTCGCGATTGCCCGCGCTCTCCTGCAGGTTGACGCCGGATTCCGCGCCCAACTCAAGGAAGGACGTCACCTGACCCGCGATGCGCGGGCCAAGGAACGGAAGAAGTACGGCCGTCCGGGTGCCCGGAAGCGCTTCCAGTTCAGCAAGCGCTGATGCCGGGGCTCCCCTGGAGCCGCCTCATCCCGCAGAATCACGGCGGCACCCGGAAACGGGTGCCGTTCTGCTGTCGGCAGGAATCGTTCTTGCCGCACGATTGCGGGACAGGCTAACAGAGAACCAGAACCCATGAAATTCCTGATTCCCGGAGGACTCCTCATCGCAGTGGAAGGCATCGACGGAGCCGGCAAGACGAGTGCTGCGTCCCTGCTGGCCCAGTACTGCGGCGAACGCGGCATTGCCTGCGTGCTTTCCAAGGAGCCAACCAGTCTTCGCTGGGGTCAGGAACTGCGGCGCTCGGCTCAGGAAGGACGGCTGACCCTCGAGGAGGAACTGCGCCTCTTCCGGCTCGACCGCGCCATGCACGTCCGGGGCACCATCCGCCCGGCGCTGGCCGCAGGCTGCGTCGTCATTGTCGACCGCTACTACTGGAGCACCGCGGCGTACCAGGGAGCCCGCGGAGCAAACCCCGCCGCCCTCGTCGCCGACCACGAAACCTTTGCCCCGCGTCCCCACGCTGTGCTCCTCCTCGATATTCCGGCCATCGCGGGACTCGAACGGATCCGCCGCCGCGGCGATGAACCGAACTCCTTCGAAAACGCCCACGCCCTTGAATCGGCCCGCGCCATCTTCCTCGATCTCGCCGCCCGTTTTCCGGAAACCGCCCACGTCATCGACGCCTCCGCCTCCGCCCGCGAGGTCGCCCGCCGCTGCCTCGGCACCATGACAGCCCTGGCTTCGTCGCGGCTTTCCGCCGACCCCGCGGCCCTCGCATGGCTACGCGACGGGATCGCTTCCACCGGGGACTGATGCGGAGGAAACTCTGGTTGTGCCGCGGCATCTCCGTCCCATCATCCGGAGCCCATCCGGCCCATTGCACTCCATGTCCGCTGACCGTTCCAAACACACAGCCCACCTGCTGATCTTCCTGACGGTCCTGATCGATCTGATCGGCTTCGGTATTCTCATTCCGATTCTTCAGCCATTTGCGGTGCAGTTCGGGGCGACGGATCAGCAGGCCATGTGGCTCATGGGGATCTACAGCCTCATGCAGTTCTTCTTTTCCCCGGTCCTCGGGAGGATTTCGGACCGCGTGGGCCGACGCCCGGTGATCATTGCGAGCCTGCTGGGCAGCATGCTCGGCTACCTCATCATCGCGCAGGCTGCCAATCCGGTCCTCAGCATGGGCGGGAAGCTGAGTCTCTTCCTGCTTTTCTTTGCGCGCGTCGTTACGGGCATCTGCGGGGCCAGCTTTTCAACGGCCCAGGCGTACCTCGCCGACATCACGGCCCCGGAGAAGCGCGCCGGAGTCATGGGAATGATCGGAGCGGCTTTCGGACTCGGCTTTGTGCTTGGTCCGGTGATCGGCGGGCTTACCAGCGCGACCCGCTTCGGTCCCTCCCTGCCGTTCTACATTGCAGCGGCCATGAGCCTTGCCAATGCCGTCTTCTGCATGACGAGCCTCCCGGAAACACTGCCTCCGGAACGCCGTGGCGCTCCGCGCGCCCATGCATCCATCCGGGAAATCATGCGCCGCATGAACCACACGCATTTCCCCGCCGTCCTCATTTCCAATTTCCTCGTCATCATGGCGTTTTCGATCATGACGGCCACCTTTGTGATCTGGGCGGGCCGGGCGCTTGGCTACAGCCAGCGGGGCATCGGTCTGCTCTTCGGTTTCGTCGGCATGATCGCCATCCTAATTCAGCGCGGCCTCATCCGGAGAATTGCCCGCCACGGCAACGAGGGACGACTTGCGATCGCGGGAGCCGTGGCCATGACGCTGAGCCTGGCACTCCTGCCATGGGGTGTCGCCCTGCCGGCGCTCCTCGGAATCATGGGCCTGCTTTCCACGGGCAACAGCCTCGCCACGCCCACCCTCAATACCCTCGCCTCGCGCTGCGGTACGGTCCAGAATCAGGGCGAAACCATGGGAGCGATGTCGGGAGCAGGCAGCCTCGGCCGCTTTTTCGGCCCCTTCATCGGTGGCTGGGTCATGAAGCTGGCCCCGGGCCGCTACGAATGGGCTTTCTGGCTGGCCGCCGCCATCATGGCCGTCGCCGCCGTCGCCATCGCCCGAATCCGGCCCGCCTCTCCGGAGGATCTGCCGCCGTCCGGTCCGACGCCCTGAACCCAGTCGCGCACATGAACGACGTCCCCAAGCCAACAGCCCGCGAGGAGGAAACCCTCACGCTGTGGGACATCTTCATGCTGTTTCTCTCGGTCGCAGTGCTCGTCACGCTCGCGGTCGAAATGCTCGTGCCCATGGACGAGGAAGGTCAGCGCCTCCTGAGCCGCATTGATGCGGCCACCTGCCTCGTCTTCTTCGGAGACTTCCTCTGGCGCTTCACAAGGGCCAAAAACCGCAAGGCGTACATGAAGTGGGGCTGGCTGGACCTTGTCTCCAGCATTCCATGGCAGGACTTCTTCGCATGGGGCCGGCTCTACCGCGTGGTCCGCGTGGTGCGGGCGGTCAGGTCGGCCCGGCACATCATTCTCGTGCTGCAGCGGCAGCGGCGGCAGAGCGTGTTCTTCGCGGCCTTCCTCCTTGGATTCCTGCTCATCGAAATCTCTGCCTTTGCCATCTGGCATTTCGAACGCGGAGCCCCGGGGGCCTCCATCACCGACCCGCAGCGCGCCTTCTGGTGGGCCATCGTCACGGTCACCACAGTCGGCTACGGCGATGTCTATCCGGTGACCACGGAAGGCCGCGTGGTGGCCGCCGTCCTCATGTTCAGCGGCATCGGGATCTTTTCCTCGCTGGCTGCGGTCCTCTCCTCATGGCTCACCACCAAGGAAGTCGAACAGGTTGAAATCGAGGACGAGCAGCACCTGAAGGTCATGCTCGCGGAAATGCGCGAAATGCGCGCGGAGATCAGTCAGCTGCGCGGGGAACTCCGGCAGGGGCGCGGTGAGCTGCCGCCCCCGACCCCTCCGCTGGAATGATCCGGCCGAGCGCTTCGCCGAGCTGCGGGGCTGCAAAGCGGAATCCGCGCGCCAGCAGGGCTGCCGGAAAAGCCCTCCGGCCATGCAGCAGCGGTTCCGCAGCCATGCCTCCCAGCCACGCTCCGGCCTGCACCAGCGGGGCGGGCCAGCCCGGACACCACGGACGTCCCCATGCCTTGCGCAGCGCTGCCATGAACGCCGCATTGCGTTCGGCACCCGGAGCCGCCGCCACGACGGGCCCATGCAGCGTGTCATCCTGAAGCGCCCACAGAAACGACTTCACGGCGTCATCCTCATGCACCCAGCTCACCCATTGCCGCCCGTGCCCGATGGCTCCGCCCAGCCCGGCCTTCACCACCGGGGCCAGCGCCTTCAGGATTCCGCCCTGCCCGGAGAGTACAAAACCCAGCCGGAGCGAAACCCGACGCACATCCGGCAGCGGTGCCGTGAAGAATTCCCGTTCCCATGCCTGGCAGACTTCCGCACAGAAGCCTGCCCCGCCTCCCGCCTGCTCATCGCAGGCCGCCTCTCCCCCATCCCCGTACCATGCCACCGAATTCGCCTGCACCCACACCAGCGGAGGCGATGACGCCCGCCGCACCGCCTCTGCCAGCGCCCGCACCGTGTTCAGCCGCGAGGCCGTGATCTCCCGGCGGTTCGCCTCCGAAAACCGGCACATGGTGCTGCGGCCAGCCAGATTGACGAGCGCTGCGGCCCCGTCCAGACACCCCACCCACGACCCGAAGGTAAGACCATCCCACGGAACCGCCTTCACCCCGGCAGGCAACGCCCCGCCTCCACCGCGCGTCAGCACATCCACCTGCCATCCCGCCGCCAGCAGTGCAGGAATGAGCAGCCGGCCGAGCATGCCCGTGCCGCCCGCCAGCACCACCCGCGGAGCCATTTCGTTCGGATTCATGTTGTTCATAAGCATTCGGCATTCAGTCGTTCCCCAGTCCCAGCAGAGCAAAAACCTTGTCCCCCAGCTTCATCGCCTTCTTGAGCCGCGCGGCCGGCATCTGACTCATCTTGTCAAACCACGAGGCACTCAGCGTGAAAAACCCCTGCAGTTCCTCCAGCCGCTGCCGTGTGTAGGCATCCGAAGCATTCCTCCCATCCGCATGCGCAATGCAGTCGCGCAGCAGCGCCAGCGTCGGATCCACCTCCCGCTTCTTCCGCTCCGCCGCAATCACCCGGAACATCTCAAACACATCCTTGAGCGTCTCGAAATGATCCCGCCGGTCCCCCGGCAGATGCACCACCTTCACCACACCCCAGTTCTGCAGCTCCCGCAGACTGTTGCTCACATTCGACCGCGCCACCCCCAGCGCCGCACAGATGTCCTCCGCATGACGCGGCCCCTCGCTCACATACAGATACGCATGGATCTGCGCCATCGTCCGGTTGATGCCCCAGCGGGCTCCCATCTCGCCCCAGTGAAGAATGAACTTGCGCGCCGTCGGTGTCAGGTTTTCCATGTCTGATATTTCTGTTGCGACAGAAATATACAAAATTCAGGAAACCGCAAGCTGATTGTGCGGCGATTGTTCCGGGGCAGCGGGGGAGGCGGTGGGCGGTTGCGGAGGGGCGGGGAGGAGGCAGGAGAGGAAGGGATGCACAGGGAATGGAAGCACCGACCGGAGATTGATGGCCTGAGGGCGGTGGCGGTGCTTGGGGTGATTCTGTTTCATCTGGATGCCGGGCTGCTGCCGGGTGGTTTCATGGGGGTGGATGTGTTCTTTGTGATTTCCGGCTATCTGGTGGGCGGGATGCTGGTGGGGGCGGAAGAAGCGGTGGGTGTGAGGCTGGGGGAATTCTGGCAGCGGCGGGTGGCGCGCATCTGGCCGGCCTTTGGGATGATGCTGTTGGCGGTGCTGGGAGCGGCGCTGCTGCTGTACGATGACTGGGACCGGGCGGCGACGGGGGCCGCCGCGGCGGCGGCACTCTGTGCGTGGTCGAATCATCATCAGCTTGGCCTTGGCGGATACTTTGCGGTTTCGGAGGACACGCAGCCACTGCTGCACTGCTGGTCTCTGGCCGTGGAGGAACAGTTCTATGTGCTGCTGCCGCTTGGCTTCATGGCACTCCGGCACTGCCGCCCGGTTGTCCGCCTGAGGCTGGCGGTGCTGCTGGCCGCAGTAAGTTTTGCGCTCTGCCAGTGGATGACGGAACGCCATCCGTCCCATGCGTTCTACCTGCTGGCGGCGCGTGCATGGGAACTGCTTGCCGGGGTCATTCTGGCCATGGCGGAACGCATCCACGGACCCATGCGGCGCGGGCATTCCTTGTCTGGCTGGTTGGGCCTCGCCATGATCGTGATGGTCTTGGCCGCCGGTCGCGGCAGCTGTGGTTTTCCCGGATGGCTGGCGCTCGTGCCGGTCGCGGGAGCCACCGCGGTCATCTGCGGAAACGGAGCCGGCTGGGCGGGGCGATTCCTGGCTGCCACACCGATGCAGGCGGTGGGCCGCTGGTCGTATTCTCTGTATCTCTGGCACTGGCCGGTCTTCAGCTTCACCGATTACCGGATGCTGACGGCGGCAGACGGCACGCGCACTGCCGTGAAACTGATTCTGACCACGGGCCTGGCACTGGCCTGCCACTACGGAGTCGAGGTTCCCGCGCGGAACGCCCTGAGGAAGCCCGCTCACCGGAAACAGGCAGGGATGCTCGCTGCCGCCCTGCTCATCGCGGGCATCCCTGCCGGGCTTGCTCTCCGGAGCCACTTCTACAAGGATGGTGCCGATTCCACCGATGGCCGACTCGTCTTCCCGGGAACGGGAGCCGCAGACCGTACCATCATGCTGGCCGGCGACAGCCATGCCACCATGTACGCCCGCGCCGTGCGCAGCGTGGCAGCGGCACAAAGCCGGCGCTTCGTGCTTGTCTCCGAGGCCGGCGGCGATCCCCTCGCAGCGGGACGGCTCAACGACCGCGTGACCACTGCCATCGCCAAAGAGAAACCAGAGGTGGTCATCCTTGCCTGCCACTGGGCTTATAAACTGTCCGCGCAGCCGGAACGCCTCGCTGCCCTCAACCAGCAGATTCTCGGAAATGCCGGACGACTCATTCTCGTCATGCAGCCACCCCTTCCTCCCCCGGAAGCAGAACGCAGCTCCCTCCGCCATGGCCAGCTGCCACCCTTCCACGAAACTTCATCCGATGCCGCGGCACGGCTCCATGCCCGCCGCTTTGTGCAGGCCTCCGCCGGTCCACGCATCTCCATCATCGACCCCGCTCCCCTCTTTCAGAACCCGGATGGTTCCCTTCGCATCCTCGACAACGATGGCCGCCCAGTCTTCCACGACCGCAATCACCTCACCACCCGAGCCACTCTGCTCGTCCGCCCGTTGCTTGAACGTGAATTGCAGAAAAAACCATAATTTCCACAACAAGGCAGGGGGGAATCTGCCCGCTTTCCCTCGGACGCGGAAGCGGCCTTCACAAAAGATTGGTTGCCCGCCCTGCCACGGTGTTTCATGATATCCGCCATTCCTCAAACCCCACCCTCTTCATGAACGAATCGAATGACCCCAAATCTGCCCGGAGCGGCCGCCTCGCCCTCGGAGCCAGCGGAGTTCTGCTCGCCGCCCTCGGCG
>CAZSDE010000149.1:3576-7990 GCA_964605435.1 uncultured Akkermansia sp. | reverse complement strand
TGGTTCCGCAGCCGTAGCCTTCGTTGTCGACTGTCGAAGAATAGTACTCGAGGCTGATGCCGCCGCAGACGGGAATGACGGCACCCAGTACCCGGGCGAGAGCTTCGTCCCGGGGATCCCTCTCCGGATCGTAGCTTACCAGAAAGGCCCGGCGGTCAAAGAAGAGGCCCCGTGTCTTTTCCCGGCGGCCCACGAGACATACTGCGTTCGTGCAGTGCCCGTACTCTGGTCGAGGCTCCGCCAGGTGCTCGGAGCGTTCCTCCACGTGGTGCAGTGCTTCCTCGGGTTCGCTGTCTGGATCGGCTGCCTCGAATCGCCGGGTCCGCTCATGGGCACTGAGCGCCCGTGCCCGGTCGAGTGAATGGCAGAGCCGCTGAAAGTCCGCGTGGTGGCCCGGCGGAAGCGCTGACAGATCGAACCATTCAACAGCATCGCTGCAGGTGTCGTGATACCCGCCGACAAACCATGTATCGTCGGGAATCGCAATGCCCCGCTCCCGCAGGGTGGCCCGTACAGCTGGGCGGTTGGCCATGGCCGCAAAGAGACGCGCATTCGGTCCGCCCCGCCTGCCACCGCAGGCTCCGCAGTCGTAGGCAGAGGCAAATGGGTTGTTCAGGCTGGTCGACCCGTGCCCGACGACCGCGACGATGCGCGCATGACCGTGGTGCAGGCCAGCAGGCCCGAGCACACTGGCTACCCGGTCGGCCTTCTCGGCAGTGTTGAACCCCGCCATGAGACCAGCCGTCGCTTTATCCCCGGCGGCATCGTCCCGCATGAAGGCCAGTTCCGTGCGTGGTTCCGGCAGAAACAGGGCATTGAGACGCTTCATGAGCCGGGCATAGCCCAGCGGACGCAGCACCCGGAACGTCAGAGGAAACACCGACAGAAATCCAAGGCAGGCCGTGCTGAACCAGCCACGCAGCAGAGAACGCGACGACACATAGGAATTCCGCGCAACCGCCGCCCATGCGCGCCGCAGAGTCCGGCGGCGGACATGAGCATCCGCATGATCATCCACCGCGACTTCCCTGACTTCATGTGCTGGCTTCACGACCACCGGACAAAGCGCGGCGCTGCGCGCATCATCAATGCCCGCATAGTCGATGGCACAGCCGAAGAATCCTGCCGCACCGAAGGTCTCGATTTCCGGATCAGTTTCTTCAAGGGCCCGCCGCAGGGATTCCTCGCGTTCATCGATGCAGAAGATTACCTGTGCCACGAGGCGGCTGGGCCCGGGAGGCGGTGCTGGCTGGCTGAGATGACGGGCCAGCGGCACGAGAATGCGGCGTTCATGCCGTCGCTCATAGGCAAGGTGGAGCAATCGGCGGCGCTCAAGGGAATCGCATGACGCCACCTCGTCGCGGAAGGCGGCAAAGGAGGCTTCCGGCAGCGCAGCAATCTCGCGGCTGGTCAGCCCGCACAACTGGGCCGCATCAAAAAGCGCCGCCACCTCCGGGCGCGTACCATCGTCGGCTGGAATGGCCACCTGCTGCCACCCCCGGCTGTCGCCGCAGACGCTGCGGAGTGCCGTCACCGTGTAGCAGAGCCGGAGCGCCAGAAATTCCATGAGTGAACACGGCACGCGGTCGTGCGGAGCCAGCGTGGGGTCTTCCTGCAGGCGACGCACCATCCCGGCCCAGCCGGCCAGCGCGAGCAGCTCCGCCGTGATGAGTGACCCGGCATCGACAACGGACACGCCGAGAGCATCCAGCATTTCGAGAACGGTGGCTTCAGCGTCAAGGCTGCGGGCTTCATGGTCCCGGAACAGGGCTCCCATGCTGGAAAGATGACGTGGAAACACAGCGGTCGGCTGCCCCATGATTTTCCTCGCCGCCCCCAGCAGGCCTAGCTCCCGCAGCGGCATTGGCCAGTACGCGATGCCCTGATCCAGAAAGGCTCCTGTCAGGCGAATGACCGGGGGATGCACGACATCGTCCAGCCACAGCCCGTGGCTCCGCTGCACGGCTTCCGCCGGTCGCCGCGGGCGCACCGTCGAGGCTTCCCGCACCGATGGCACACGGGCCGCGCAGGCAGCCCAGAGCGCTTCCGGCGCATCCCCGGAAAACGCCATGGCCGCATCGGGCCGCAGATCACTCCGGAATCGCTGCAGCCAGTCACCTTCCTGAAGATGCCATGCGAGCGTGCGTGGATCGACCGGGCGGGCACCTAGATTGAGCAGAGCCTCGCGGAGCGCATGACGCTGCAGCCGGCCGGGAATCACTGCTGCGTCCGGCTCGCGGATGACCACTTCGTGGATGTCTTCGGCCATGATCCGGCCCGCATCGAATTCCTTCCGGTAGGCGGCCTCGCTCAGGTATGGTTCCGTCCCGTAGAGACGGGAGGCTTCCAGCACCGCCTGCTCAAAGGGCAGATGCTGAAACGCATGCAGCGTGTTGTGATGAATGAAGACGCCAATCGGGCCCTGTGCCGGAAGCAGGTGCGCGGCATGATCAACCATTTGGCGCAGCAGGCTGCGGGGATCGAGACTGGCGTGGGATGAATCCGAGGAATGCAAGATCCTGCACTTAACCCGTGGATCCGCGTCCCTGCCATTCCCTCCTCAAGGGGTTTTACGCCCCCTCTCCAGGGGACCCCCTCCATGGGGTCTGTAATTACCGTGCCGGGGCTATGGGAATGGGCGGGGGGCATGTGCGTGATTGGCGGGGTTCAATACGCCACCATGTCCAACCCTGCTCCCTCCTCCTCCGCTGTTCCTGCCGGACCCAAGCCCGCAGGCAATCTCGCCGGCTTTGCCTACCACTGGAAACACGATATCCTCTCGGGCTTCCTTGTCTTCCTGATCGCCCTGCCGCTTTGTCTAGGCATCGCGGTCGCGTCGGGGGTGCCGCCCATTGCCGGGATTTTCACTGCCGTGATCGGAGGGATGCTTACTCCCTTCCTGAGCAACTCGGAACTTACCATCAAGGGGCCCGCTGCGGGAATGATTGTCATTGTACTCGGCTGCGTTCAGGAACTGGGATACGAGAAGGCGCTCGCCGTCGGCCTGCTGTCCGGCGTCCTGCAGATGCTCTTCGGTGCGCTGCGGCTCGGTACCCTGGGCGAATTCTTCCCGGTGGCCGCCGTGCACGGCATGCTCGCCGCCATCGGCGTCATCATCATCTCCAAGCAGATTCACGTCGCTCTCGGCGTCGCCGCCCATGCCCGCGAACCGCTCGAACTCCTTGCGGAAATCCCTCACAGCATCGCCAACCTGAACCCGGAAATCGCCCTCATCGGCGGAATCTCCCTGCTGCTGCTCTTCGGCCGTCTCTTCGTGAAGAATCGCTGGGTACAGGCCATTCCGGGCCCCATGCTTGTGCTCCTCGTGGCCACCCCGCTCGCCGTCTCTTTCGATGTCGCGCATCAGCACATGTACCAGTTCCACGGCCATCAGTATTCCGTCGGGCCGAAGAATCTGGTGTCGCTTCCCCTGAACATGCTCAGTGGCATCCGTCATCCCGACTTCTCCGGGGTCATGAGCGCCGCGGGTGCCAAATGGCTGATCATGTTCGCCCTCGTGGGATCCCTCGAATCGCTCCTCAGCGCGAAAGCCATCGATCTCCTTGATCCATGGCAGCGGCGCACGAATCTGAACCGCGACCTCTTCGCAGTGGGAGCGGCCAATAGCCTCGTGTCCTGCATCGGCGGCATCCCCATGATCTCGGAAATCGTGCGTTCCTCCGCCAACCGGAACAATGGCGCACGCACCCGCTGGGCCAACTTCTGGCACGGAACGTTCCTGCTCATCCTCGTCGCCAGCGTGCCATGGCTCCTGAACATGATCCCGCTGGCCGCCCTCGCTGCCATGCTCGTCTTCACCGGCTACAATCTCGCTTCGCCAAGGGAATTCCATCACATGTGGGCCGTCGGGAAGGGGCAGCTGCTTGTCTTCGTGGTCACCATGATCGTCACCCTCGCCACCGACCTTCTCCTCGGCATCGCAGCCGGCATCGTTGCCAAGCTGATCCTCCACCTCTGCACCGGAGTCTCCCTGCGCAATCTCTTCAAACCCGAGATCCAGACCGAACGGAATCCGATCACTGGCGAAACCGTGGTCTACGCCCGCCAAGCCCTTATCTTCAGCAATTGGCTGGCTGTACGCCGCCAGCTGCTCGCCCTCGATGGGGTCTCCTCGGTCCGGCTCAACCTCTCGGAAACCAGCCTTGTCGACCATTCCGTCATCCGGAAGCTCGAGGAGATGGTGCAGGACTGGAAGCTCGAAAACCGGGAACTCCTGCTCGAAGGACTTGATGGACACCAGCCTGTCTCCCATCATCCCCAGGCGGCCCGGCTCCAGCGGGCCTGAGCCAGACCAAATCGCATCCCCTCAGATCCTGATGAAATCGACCGCCTCTCTCATCACCGCCGCGGCCCTCTCGCTGATGGCGGCCGCCCCCGCCGCTTCCGTCTTCGA
>CAZSDE010000149.1:0-3566 GCA_964605435.1 uncultured Akkermansia sp. | reverse complement strand
CTTGAGGCCCAGGTGCGGCGCGCCGACTTCGGGGGCGACTGGCAGCAGCTCCTCATCCGTCCCGGCATCAACTACACGCTCAACCCGAACGTCACCCTCTCGGCCGGCTACGCCCGCGTCACCACGTACCCCTACGGCGACTACCCCGCTGCCGATGACTTCCCGGAAAACCGCCTCTGGGAACAGGTCGCCATCACCCAGAAGGGATTCGGCCTCGAATGGACCCACCGCCTCCGTCTCGAACAGCGCTTCATCGGCGAACTCGGACCAGCCGACCGCTCGGGTGACCGGCCCGTGGCCAACTGGCGCTACGAGAACCGCATCCGTTACCTCCTGCGCACCTCCATCCCGCTCAGCAGCGACCGCCGCTGGTACGTTCCCGTCTGGGACGAAGTCTTCTTCAACTTCGGTGACAACGTGTTCCGGAACTACTTCGACCAGAACCGCGCCTTCATCGGCATCGGACGGAAACTTTCGGACTCCAGCCGTCTCGAAGTCGGCTTCATGGAACAAACGCTTCAGCGGCGGGGTGGCCGCATTTGGGAGAACAATCACACCGTCGCAGTCTGGTTCCTCTCCAAATGGCCCTTCGACTGAAGCAAATCACCATTCCGGCAAGTTCCCTGACCGCTCAGTCGGCGGAGGCCGCCTCCTCCGGACGCACCGCCGGCACCACTACCTGGATCTGCACTCCGCCCCCGGGCGTCCCCTTCAATGCAACGGTCCCGCCGCACTGCCGCGCCCGCGCCCGCATTCCCGTGAGCCCGAGCCCCCGCGGACTGCCGTCGCCGTCTTCCGGAATGCCCCGGCCATTGTCCGCAATCGTCAGCCGCAGCCAGCCACCCGACTCCGTCAGCGAAACCCGCACGACCGTCGCGCCGGAATGCCGCGCCACATTCGTGAGCGCTTCCTGCGCAATCCGGAACAGATGCGTCTCGGTGGCATCCGCGTAGCGGGCCGCCACATCCGATTCATACTGCAGCTCAATCCGTGCCCGCTGCGCAAATTTCTCGGTCAGCGAACGCAGTCCCGCATCCAGACCGAAGTCATCCAGAATCACTGGCCGCAGGAGCTGCGAAAGCTCCCTCACATTGGCAATCGATTCATCCACCAGATGCAGACAGTCCGCCCGCAGGGACTCAAGGTCCGCCGTCTCACTCTTCACCAGTCCGCTGCGCAGGGCCGCCAGCGACTGCCCCAGTTCATCATGCAGTTCATGGGAGAAACGCCGGGCCGCCTCCTCCTGACTCTGCAGCATCTGCCAGGAAACCCGGTTCAGCTCGTCCGCCTGATGAGCCATCCTCCTGAGCCCATGCCGCACGAACCCAACGGTCGCCGCCGCACAGAGCCCCGCGAGCGACAAGGATCCACCCAGCAGCACCGACGAATCGGTCGCCAGCGCCTCTGACTGATCCGTCACGGCCAGCTCCGCCGACTCAAGCTGCCTCGCATTGTGCTGGACAATCGCTTCGATCGCCGTCGCCAGCCCGTCGTGCTGACGGAACAGATCCTCCTGCGCGGGCCGCGCCATCGGGTCGCCCGTACCCAGCAGAAACTGCACAGTGGCAAAGAAACCATCGGCATTCCGCCTCAGTTCATGCCACAGGGGCGCCGCCTCCGTGACCGCGCCTTCAGCCGCCAGACGCCCCAGCGACGTCTCGCTGCGCTGAATCCGGTTGCCGAGTGCCTCACGGACGTCCGCCGGCCGTTGAAATGTCAGGCGGTGCAGCAGTTCGCGGATGACCGCCTCCTCCGCCTGCACTTCCTGCATGAGACGGGCGATGCGGGACTGCTCCGCGACGAGACGACTCGTGGTGGCGCGGATCCCGCGGCTGTCCTGGACCACCGTCAGCCCCGCCACTGCCAGCAGCACCAGCACCGCCGCAAATCCGATGATCAGAACCCTGACAAGGTGAGAAGGGCCATTCTCCGGAGGACTGGATGGTGCAGCGGAGGACATGGCCGGGAAAAGTCAGTCAATCAGCCCGTTGCGCACCGCAAAACGCACAATCTCGCCTACGGAATGCAGATTGAGCTTCTCCATGATGCGGCCCCGGTGGGCCTCCACCGTGTAGACACTCAGGTGCAGTGCCGCGGCAATTTCCTTGTTCGTCCGGCTCTCGGCAATGAGCTGCAGCACTTCCCGCTCCCGGCTGCTCAGCAGATCAATCGGATTGGTCACATGCCGGCGGAAATCATCAATGACCGCTCCAGAGACAGCGGCACTCAGAAAACCCTGCCCGTGGGCGACGGCCCGCACCGCCGTCAGAAATTCTGTCTCGCTGCAGTCCTTCAGAAGATAGCCCCGCGCCCCCGCCCTGAGCATCTCCCGCACATACACCGCATCCTTGTGCATCGAAAGCGCCAGCACACTCGTCTGAGGCGAGACCGACGGTAGCCTCCGGGTCGTCTCGATGCCATTGAGCCCGGGCATGGTGACATCCACGACCGCCACCTGCGGACGATGCTGTTCAGCCAGCTTGAGCGCCTCGGTCCCGCTGGCTGCTTCCGCCACCACCGACAGATCCCATTGCGCTGCGAGCAGATGCCGGAAACCGCTGCGGACTACCGCATGGTCGTCGGCAAGGAGAATCGTGATGACCGGCGCAGGCATGAATATTCCTCATACATGCCCGCAGTAATGGCCACTGCACGTGAAACCAGAGTCACTTTTCCACGGGAAAACCAGCGGCTTCCCAGTCGCCGAAACCACCGTCGAGATGGACGAGGTTCTTGAATCCCAGTTCCTTGAGCTTGGGAAGGGAACGCTTGCTGCGCCCACCGGCCTGGCAATGCACCACCACCGTGGCTTCCTTGTCGAGTTCCGCCACCGCCTTCGCAAATTCCTTGCCATTGAAGTCGGCATTGACCGCTCCCTTGAGGTGCCCGGCCTTGAATTCCTCAGGCGTGCGCACATCCAGCACGATCACTTTCTTCTCCTTCGCCCCTTGCACAAGCTTCCGCGCCGCGGCGGCATTCACATGAAGGACTCCGTCCTTGACCGTTTCCGCGGCGGCGGCCGGTTTGCTGTCCTGGCCGCACGCGGTCATCATGGGAAGGGTGGCAACGAGAAGAACGGCTGCTGGCGTTTTCATGGGATTGGCGTGGAGGTTGTGTTCAGAGAGAATGACCCATCTTGAGCTTCTTGGTTTCAAGATACCGCTGGTTATGCTCGTTGGGAACCGGCCGCACCGGAACCTGTTCCGCAATCTCCAGACTGTGACCCTCAAGGCCCACGATCTTGCGCGGATTGTTGGTCATGAGACGGATTTTGCGGACGCCAAGATCGTGCAGCATCTGGGCACCCATGCCGTAGTCCCGCAGGTCCATGGGAAACCCTAGCTTTGCATTGGCTTCGACCGTGTCCAGCCCCTGTTCCTGCAGCTTGTAGGCATGAATCTTGGCCGCCAGCCCGATGCCGCGCCCTTCCTGCCTCATGTAGAGCAGAACACCCCGATCCTCCTCTGCAATGCGCCGCATGGCCGCATCCAGCTGCCAGCCGCAGTCGCACCGCTGCGAATCGAACACATCGCCCGTGAGACATTCGCTGTGCACCCGCACCAGCA
>CAZSDE010000148.1:1169-8054 GCA_964605435.1 uncultured Akkermansia sp. | reverse complement strand
CCGCACCTCACTGACCCACATCGCCGAACCATCGGCCACCACCCGCATCGAAACGACCGCCTACTACACGTCATTCGACCGCAGCTGGAATAAACTCGACGGCATCCGCGATGCCCATGGCAAGGCCTATTCCATTCCCTTTGCCCTCGCCGACGGCGGCACCGCCCTCGATGTCCTCCGCGGCAACGCTGCAGGCACATGGCGTCTCCGCGACGGCAACCGCGAGTACTATACGCTCGGCCTCCAGTCACGCTTCGATTCCGAATTCACCACAGGATCGCTCGCCCACAAACTCTCCATCGGTGCCCGCCTTCACTACGATGAAGCGGAACGACTCCAGACAGATACCAATATCAAGGTCGACCGCCGTGGCCACGAACTGAGCCGCAGCCGCACCGCCCCCGGCACCGCCGGAAACCGCCTCGACGATACCCTCGCCTTCTCTCTCTGGGCCGAAGACGCCATCACCCTCGGCCGACTCACCGTCAAACCCGGCGTCCGCTGGGAACACCTCGAACAGCAGTACCGCGACCGCGATACCTCCGGCCAGCAGCCGGACCGCGTCACCGCCACCGCCTCGGGCAGCACCGACATCCTCGCCCCAGGCATCGGCCTCGTCTACCAGCTCTCGGATACATGGTCGGCCTTCGGTGGATACTACCGCGGCTTCTCCACCCCAAGCCCGCGCGATTCCCTCGCCACCGGTCTCGACCCGGAAACCTCGGACGGCTTCGAAGCCGGCATCCGCCACTACGGCGACTCCCTCCAGTTCGAACTCGTCGGCTTCTACACCTCCTTCTCAAACCTCATCGTCCTCGATAACTCAGCGGCCTCGGGCACGGTCGAATCGGATAATGCCGGCGACATCGACAGCTACGGTATCGAAGCCGCCCTCCGCTGGGACCCGCTCGCTCAGTCAGCTTCCCTCTGGCGCCTCCCCATCCGCCTCTCCGCCACCTACACCCACGCCGAACTCCAGTCGGATAGCCCATCCGCCGACGCCGCTTCCATCTTCAGTGGCGGCCTCGCCGGAAACGACGTTCCCTACATCCCGGAATACACCATCTCCGGCGGCATCGGCATCGAATACGGTCGCTTCGGTCTCTACGCCGACGCCACCTACACCCCCTCGGTCTACGGCACCGCCAGCAATACCACCTCGCAGCGCAACCTCAGCGGCAACCCGGACGCCCGCTTCGGCAAAACCGACTCCGCCTTCATCGTCGATCTCACGGCCCGCTTCCGCGTCACCGACCAGACCCACGTCTTCGCCGGCGTCTCCAATGTCCTCGACGAAGCCTACATCAATAGCCGCCTCCCCCTCGGACCCCGCGGCGGTCAGCCACGCATGGTCTTCGGTGGACTCGAACTGAACTTCTGAGCACCAGCAGCCCCTCCCGCCACAAGTCCCCGCCCCAGGTCCCCGCACCGAAGGCGGGGATCTTTTTTTTCATTCACTGCTTTACTTAGTGTCAACTACACACCATAGTTCGGAAATCCCGTTTCTGACATGCCCTTCACGTACGAATTCCCCCGTCCAGCGCTCACGGTTGATGCCGTGGTCTTCGGTTTCGATGGCAGCGGGCTGCAGATTCTCCTGATCCGGCGGGGACTGGAACCCTTTGCGGGGCAATGGGCCCTTCCGGGTGGATTTGTCCAGGCCGACGAAACCCTTGAAGCAGCCGTGCGGCGCGAACTGGAGGAGGAAACATCGGTCCACGCGGTCTACCTCGAACAATTCCATGCCTTCAGCGCCATCGACCGCGACCCCCGCGAGCGCGTCGTCAGTGTCGCCTTCTGGGCCCTCGTGAGGAAATCCGACCACCGGGCGGCCGCCGCCACGGACGCCGCCGATGCCCGGTGGTTTCCCATCACGGACCTGCCTCCGCTAGCTTTCGACCACGCCGACATCGCCGCAGCCGCCGTCACCCAGCTGCGCGAACGCATCCGGAGCCAGCCGGTCGGCTTCAGCCTCCTGCCGGAAAAATTCACCCTGACGGAACTCCAGACGCTCTACGAAGCGATCGCGGGGGAATCGCTCGACAAACGGAATTTCCGCAAACGGATTCTCGCACTCGGATTCCTCACTGCCATCTCGGAAACGCGCAGCAGCGGCGCACACCGCCCGGCCCAGTTGTTCCGCTTCAACCTCACCCAATACCAACGCCTCGTGCGCCGCGGTTTCCACTTCGACCTATGAGCCATTCCCTCCCCTGCAATTCCCTCGAACTGTCGGCCGCCCTCGCCTTCGGCTGGCAGCCCTCGTGGTGCTTCTTCTGGCAGGCTTCCCGGCCGGCGGGCTGCTTCAGTCAATGGTGGCCCCACCACCCGTTCCGCATCGATGGCCAACTCTACCGCACCGCGGAACACTGGATGATGGCGGAAAAAGCCCGGCTCTTCGGCGACGCCGATGCCCTCGACGCCATTCTCACGGCTCCCGACCCGGAAACCGCAAAGAAACTCGGCCGTTGCGTCCTCGGCTTCTCCAACCCTCTCTGGGAAACCGCCCGCGAAGGGATCGTCCTACGCGGCAACCTCGAGAAGTTCCGCCAGCACCGGGAACTCCGCACCGTCCTCGTGGCCACAGGCTCGGCCATCCTCGCAGAAGCCAGCCCCACCGACCGCATCTGGGGCACCGGCATCCGGGCAGACCACCCCGACGCCTTCAACCCCTCCCGCTGGCCGGGCCTCAATCTCCTCGGCTTCCTCCTCATGAAGGTCCGCAGTTCCCTCGCCTGACCCGACGGCTCCTCATGAACCACCACTCTCCCCTGCTGACCGATCTCTATCAGCTGACCATGGCGGCAGGCTACTGGCACCATGGCCGAGCTTCTCAGGAAGCAGTCTTTCACCTGTTCTTCCGGAAACCTCCCTTCGGCGGAGGCTATGCGATCGCCGCCGGACTCGCCGACGTCATCGACTTCCTCAATGGCTTCAGGTTCAGCCCGGAAGACCTCGCCTACATCGCCACCCTCACCGGAAACGACGGCCGGCCGCTCTTTGCGCCGGCCTTTCTCGACTACCTCGCGGCGCTCCGCTTCACGGGCGATCTCGATGCCATGCCGGAAGGCACGGCGGCCTTCGCCCACGAACCTCTCCTCCGCGTCCGCGCTCCCATCCTCGAAGCCCAGCTCCTCGAATCAGCCCTGCTCAATTTCGTCAATTTCCAGACGCTCATCGCCACCAAGGCCAGCCGCGTCTGCCGCGCCGCCAGCCCGCACCCGGTCCTCGAATTCGGCCTCCGCCGCGCCCAGGGACCCGACGGAGCCCTCTCCGCCAGCCGCGCCGCCTTCATCGGCGGATGCGCCGCCACTTCCCATGTCCTCGCCGGCCAGCGCTTCGGCATCCCCGTCCGCGGCACCCACGCCCATTCATGGGTCATGTCGTTCGACTCGGAACCGGAAGCCTTCGCAGCCTACGCCGACGCCATGCCGGGCAACTGCACCCTCCTCGTTGATACCTACAATTCGCTCGACGGAATCCGCCACGCCATCGCCACGGGCCTCGAACTCCGCCGCAAGGGCCACCGCCTCGCCGGCATCCGGCTCGACTCGGGCGACCTCGCATGGCTCAGCCAGCAGGCCCGCCAGATGCTCGACGCCGCCGGACTCCACGACACGGCCATCGTCGCCAGCAATGACCTCGATGAGGAAGTCATCGCCAGCCTCCGCCAGCAGCAGGCTGCCATCACAGTCTGGGGCGTCGGCACCCAACTGGTCACCGGCGGCACCCATTCCGCCCTCGGCGGTGTCTACAAACTCGGAGCCATCCGCAACCCGGATGGATCATGGTCCCCGAAAGTGAAACGGAGCGAACAGGCGGCCAAAACGTCGCTCCCCGGCATCCTCCAGGTCCGCCGCTTCTCCCAGCACGATCACTTCATCGGCGATGCCATCTTCGATATTATGGAGGGCTGCCCGCACGCTCCCGTGATCCGCGACCCCGCCGATCCCACACGCACCAAATCCATTCCCGCAGAGGCCAGCCACGTCGACCTCCTCGTCCCCGTCTTCCGCGGCGGCCAGTCCGTCTACCAATCCCCCAGCCTGACGGAAATCCAGACCCGCACCGCCAGCCAGCTCGCCCAGCTCAGCCCGGAATCCCTCCGCTTCCTGCACCCGCACCGCTACCCTGCCGGCCTCACCCCACAGCTGGCGAGCCTCCGCGACGAACTCATCGCCGCCGCCGCACCAGCCAGCCCATCGGCCAGCATCTGAGACACGCCCCCCGCCCTTCCCCGACACCTCCCCCGACACCTCCCCCGACACCTCCCCCGACACCTCCCCCGATGTCCGCCGCCATTCCCTTCCGCCGCTCCTACTGGGTCGAACCCCACCGCCTGCTCGCCGGTTTCTTCCCAGGCGACAAGGACCCCACCACGGCCACCGCCAAATGCAGCGCTCTCATCGGATCGGGCATCCGCCTCGTCATCAATCTCATGGAGGAATCGGAACCGGACTGGCACGGCCATCCTTTCGGTCCGTACGACGAAACCCTGCTGCGCTGCGCCCGCCTCCTCGGCACACAGGCCAGCATGCTCCGCTTCCCCATCCGCGACGTCGACGTCCCGGCGCCCAGCCACATGTCGGCCATCCTCGACGCGATCGACCACGGTCTCGCCTCGGGCGGCGTCTACGTGCACTGCCGCGGCGGACGCGGCCGCACCGGCACAACCATCGGCTGCTGGCTCGTCCGCCACGGCCTCGCTTCACCGCAAAACGCCCTCGCTTCCCTCGCCACGCTCACCGCACACGACCGCACCTCCTTTCCCCACATTCCGGAAACCACCACCCAGCGCCAATTCATCCAGTCATGGCAACGTCATCAATGATCCCAAAACGTCAGCGCCTCCTCGGCGGCCTCTGGGGCTCCCTCGCCGGTGACGCCCTCGGCGTTCCCGTCGAATTCCGCCCGCGCCCGTCGCTCGCCGCCGACCCGGTCACGGACATGCGCAGCTTCGGTACCCACCACCAGCCGGCGGGCACATGGAGCGACGATTCCTCGCTCCTCCTCTGCACAGCCGAAAGCCTCCTCACGGGATCATTCGACCCAGCTGATCTCGCGGCCCGCTTCGTGCGATGGAGAAACGAGAATCTCTGGACGCCGCATGGATCGGTCTTCGACATCGGCATCGCCACCAGCACGGCCATCAGCCGCCTCGCCGCCGGCACCGACCCGCTCTCCGCCGGAGGTTCATCGGAGAACTCCAATGGCAATGGCTCGCTCATGCGCATCCTCCCGCTCGCCCTCTTCTGCGCAGCCGAGCCCACCGAAGCCATGACGGCTTCGCTCGCGATGGCTTCCTGCCTCACCCACGCCCACCCACGGTCCCAGTTGGCCTGCGCCTTCTTCGGTCTCTTCGTCCGCCCGCTGCTCGAAGGAGCCTCCCCAGCCGACGCCCTCGCCTCGGCCGCATCCCTCTTCCCTGCCACCGCAGCAGCCCTCGCCCCCGCCGAACTTCCCCACTTCAATCGCCTCCTCGACCCCGCATTCGCTTCCCTCCCGGAAGACGAAATCCACGGCAGCGGCTACGTCATCCATACCCTCGAGGCTTCTCTCTGGTGCCTCCTCAATACCGCCTCCTTCGCCGCCGCCACCCTCCGCGCCGTCAATCTCGGCGAAGACACCGATACCACCGGCTGCGTCACCGGAGGCATCGCCGGAATCCTCTACGGCATCGACGCCATCCCAACCGCATGGATCCATTCGCTCGCCCGCCACGACGACGTCACCGCGCTCTTCGACCGCTTCCTCGGGGTCATCCCGCACTGACGCCCCCACAGTCTTCCTCCCCAGCCATCCTCGCCAGCTTCTGCCGCAGCGTGGAACGATGCAGCCCCAGCGCCGCCGCCAGCCTCGTCGGCTTGTTACCATGACGCGGCAGCAGATGCGCCAGCAACCGCTGCTCAAGTTCCCCCACCAACCCGCTCCACGGCAGCCCCGCCACCGCAGGATCGGATAACCATTCACCCAGCGCCCGGTCGAGCGCCGAGGCCCCCGCCACTTCCCCGCACGAAGCCACATGCGGCGGCAGATGACTGCGCAGAATCACCGGACCACCCGCGGCTTCCCGCGCATACCGCAGCACCTGCCTCAGTTCCCGCACATTGCCCGGCCACGGCCACGACTGCAGCGCCGCCATCGCCCGATCCGTCACTTCCAGCCCGCCTTCCCCCATGCCCACGGAAAGCGCCGCACACAGCGCCGGAATGTCGGACACCCGCTCGCTCAAGGGCGGCAGTGGCACTTCCCCCGGACTCAGCTGATAGAATAGATCTTCCCGGAACTGCCCGCGCCGGATCAATTCACGCAGATCCTGCCCGGACGTCGCAATCACCCTCGGCCCGCCACCTTCCCTCCGCAGATAGTCCCGCAGCACTTCCTGCAGCGATCCCGGCAGCGCACCGACTTCCTCCAGAATCAGACTGCCCTTCCCGGATCCACACAGCAATTCCCGCAGTTCCCCAGCATCCCGCAGTTCCCCGGCATCCACCACCCTGACCGCTTCCCGGCCCCGCCGCGACTGCCGGTGAATGATCCCTGACACCAGCGACTTCCCGGATCCGGACGGACCAGTAACCAGCACGGGCGCTTCCCCGGCACAGGCCCGCGCAATCGCCGCAAACGCCAACTGCAGCGACATGGCCCCGCCCACAAACAATGCCGGCTCCGCCCCCTCGCCCACCGCTGCCTTCGACTCCCGACCACCCGCCTCCACCAAGGCAGCCACCCGATCCTGAAACTGCCGCAGATCAAGTGGCTTGACCATGTAATCAGCCGCCCCCGCCCGCCGCGCCGCAATGGCATTCTCCAGATGCCCATGCGCCGTGATCACCAGCACCGGTAGCCCCGCATCGCCCGCCCGCAGCTCACCCACAAGGTCCC
>CAZSDE010000148.1:0-1159 GCA_964605435.1 uncultured Akkermansia sp. | reverse complement strand
TGTCAGGCAATCCAATGTCGACCACCACCGCATCCCAGCGGCCCGACGCCATGCGGCTCAGGCCAGCCCTCCCCCCGGCAGCACTCTCCACCACATACCCACGGCGCCGCAGCGCAATCTCCAGCGCCGCACTCAGCGACGGCTCGTCTTCAATGATCAAAACCCGCACACTCATGATGATTCTTCCGTTCCACCACCGCTTCCCGGCATCTTCAGCACCACAAGAGCCCCTCCCCCGGCCTCATTCGACACCACCACCTCTCCCCCATGCGCCCGCATCACTTCACTCGCCACCGTCAACCCCACCCCCATCCCACCTTCCTTCCCGGAATAAAATGGCTCGGCCCAGCGACGCAGCGCCTCCCCGGAAAAACCTCCGCCCCCATCCCGCACTTCCCAATGCACCCCACCCGCCTCCCAACTCACCCGCAGCCGGACCTCGCCACCCTCCGGCGACGCATGAATCGCATTCTGCAGCACATTCGCCACCGCCTGACCCAGCCGCACCCGGTCCCCCAGCACTGACCAATCACCACCGCCATCCGCCACCACCAGACGCACCCGCGCCAGCCGCGCCGCAGGCTCCAGCATCGCCACCGCCTCGCTCAGCACTTCCCCAGCCCGCACCAGCTTCCGCACCGGTGGCTCAGGCCTCGCCAGCAGCATCCACTGCTGCACCAATCCCTCAATCTTGCCAGCCTCCCGCACGATGCACGCCACCGACTCCCGCCCCGCTGCCCCCACTTCCTCGCTCAGCAGCTGTCCATGCAGATGAATGGCCGAAACCGGATTCCTCACCTCGTGCGCCAGCGACGCCGCCATCCGGCCAAGCATGGCATGCCGCTCTGCCCTCTCCCGCTGACTCCGTTCCTCCCGCAGCGCCTTCCCCGTATCCGCCAGCGCCCGCGCCAGTTCCCCAATCTCATCGCGACGCCCAGTCTCAGGCAAAACCGTCAGCGATTCCACCCGCGGCAGCACCGCCGCCAATGACCGCAGCGGCCGGATCAACCCCCGCGCCAGCCACCACCCCGCCAAAAGCGCCATCAGCACAAATGCCCCCACCGCCGCAAGAGCCGGACCCGCCACCGCCCAGCGCGATCCCCGTTCCCCCACCAGCACCCTCCGCCCTCCACCCCCCCCAACCCCCCCACACCCCCCA
>CAZSDE010000147.1:4001-8066 GCA_964605435.1 uncultured Akkermansia sp. | reverse complement strand
TTGTCCTGTGGCGGGAACAGGGGGCCGGGAGGGTGGTCAGGCCGGGAAGCGGGCGTGTTTCCTGACAGGAACTGCCCTCGTGGCAATCTTGGGAACTTGGGAACCAGCTGCAAAACCGGGACCGGGAGCGGAAAGAGATGGGTGGGTTGGAAGCATGCGGCTGCGCCGGTTGAGTTGGAGGGATTCCCCTGCGGGCGGCGGCCCTTTTCCCACAGGGCATCGTTGCTCCTCAGTCGAAGGTGGCTGACCTTCTCCTTCGTCGCGCCTTGCCGTGAGAGAAAATGGCTCGCCGCGCTCCCACTCCGGGTTTTGCAGCGGGCTCCTAGTTTGTCACCATTTTGTCACCACGGCGAATTGTCAGGATGGAAAATGGGGCATTTCCGGGCCTTGAAAAGCGTCACAACCCATTGGTGTAGAGGGGTTTGGGAAGTGGCGCACCCATTAGGATTCGAACCTAAAACCTTCTGATCCGTAGTCAGATGCTCTAATCCGTTGAGCTATGGGTGCGGGTGGCGCGGGAGTGAACTTCTAGAGGGAGGAAGGCGGGTGTCAACTGGTGAGGCGGGAAAATTCGGGGGTGTGTCTGGGAGGATTTCCGTTTTGCGTGGTGGGCGGAGTGGTATAGGGCGCGGGTTCCATGGTGAGCCCGTTGCTGGACATTCAGGAGATCACGCGGACGCATCGTACGGCGGCCGGGGAGATTACTGTGCTGGACCGGGTGAGTTTTGGGGTGGGGCGTGGGGAGGTATGTGCGGTGACGGGGCCGTCCGGGAGTGGGAAGTCGACGCTGCTGGGGCTGTGTGCTGGGTTGGATGTGCCGACGGGGGGTCGGGTGCTGCTGGACGGGGAAGATCTTGGCAGGCTGGGGGAGGATGAGCGGGCGAGGCTGCGCAATGAGAAGGTGGGATTTGTGTTTCAGAACTTCCAGTTGCTGCCGACGCTCACGGCGATGGAGAATGTGCTGGTGCCGCTAGAACTGCAGGGGAAAAAGGCCGACCGGGGCCTGGCCGAGGGGTTGCTGGAGAAAGTGGGGTTGGGTCACCGGATGGATCATTTTCCGGTGCAGATGAGTGGAGGGGAGCAGCAGCGGACGGCGCTGGCGCGGGCCTTCATTCATCGTCCGATGATTCTTTTTGCGGACGAACCGACGGGCAATCTTGATGCCGAGTCCAAGGAGACCGTCGAGGACATGCTTTTTGCGCTTAACCGGGAGTCGGGCACGACCCTTGTGATTGTGACGCATGATGCGGCGCTGGCTGAGCGGACGGGTCGCATCATTGCGCTGCGGGGTGGTCGGCTGCATGAAGACCGGCGTGTGAATGCCGCCGCGGGGCCGGCCGCGGGATGAGCGCGCTATGATTTCCCTGACTTCACCCCTGAACCGCACTGCACATCATGGAATCGCAAACGATTGGACAGCTTCTTCTCACTGGTGTTCCCGGGCCTGAACTGGACGCCGACACGGCGCGGCGGTTCCGGGCTCTGCAGCCTGGTGGATTCATTCTTTTCGGGAGGAACATTCAGTCGCCTGAGCAGCTGCGGAAGCTGATTGATGATCTGCGGGATCTGTCTGCGGTCGAGCCTTTCATCACGATTGATCAGGAAGGCGGGCGGGTGTCGCGGCTGCGCCTGATTGGGCAGGAACCACCGAATGCGCAGGCCCTGCGGGACAAGGGGGATGCGGAGCTGATCCGGCGGCATGGTCAGCTTACGGGGCAGTTGCTGCGGCTGTTTGGATTCAATCTCGATCTGTGTCCGGTGCTGGACATTTCGTATGATGACCAAGCCGACAACTCGCTGAAGGGTCGTTGTTACGGGCGCAATCCGCAGGAAGTGATCAGCAATGCGGGGGTCTTCAACCGGGCGCTGCGCAAGGAGGGGGTGCTTTCGTGCGGCAAGCATTTTCCGACGTATGGGAGTGCCGATGTGGATCCGCACGAGCATCTGCCGGTGATCAGGCGGACGCGGGAGGAACTGCTGGCCGAGGAAGTGCTGCCGTTTTCCGCGCTGCTGGGTGAGCTTGATTCCATGATGATCGGGCATGCGTGGTTTCCGGATTTCGATCCGGACCGCGAGCGTTGGCCGAGCAGTCTGTCGCGGAACATCATTCAGGGGTTTCTGCGGGATCAGCTGGGTTTCGATGATGGGCTGGTGATGACGGACGACCTTGATATGGGGGCGATTCTGAATGAGGTGAGTTTTGCGCAGGCGATTCAGGAAGCGGTGCGGGCCGGGAATGATCTGGTGATGATCTGTCACCGTGTGGAGATGGTGGAGCAGGCGCATGTTCATCTGCAGGGGCTGGAGCATGCGGTCCTTGACCGTGCCCTCGAGCGGATTGAGCGGGCCAAGCGGAGAATGGCGGCACCGGACCGCTGGGACCGGGAACGGTTTGACCGTCTCAATGAGCAAGTGTGGCAACTGCGGGTGGACACCCTTGGGGAAGAGCGGGCGGCGGTGCTTTCGGTGGAGGACGGGAAGCGTTCGCCGGTGGAAATCTACTGAGTTTGCGCAGCCATGAAACGACGTTCTGCCTGTCTGCTGCTGGGGATGCTGGGGATGCTGGCACCATCGTGTTCGCATCTGCCGTCGGCGCGGCCCGGGGAGATTCAGCATGTGGTATTGGTGTGGCTGCGGGACCGGGGTGATGCGGTGCAGCGTCAGAAGATTCTGACGGCGGCGCAGGAATTCCGGCGCATTCCTGGGGTGGAGGATCTGGCCGTGGGCGAGTGTCTGCCAGGGAACCGTCCGATCATTGACAGCAGCTACGACGTGGCCATCAGCATGCGTTTTCCGGATGCGGCGGCCATGCAGCGGTACATTGACCATCCTGAGCACCGGGCGGCGGCCGACACCATTCTGAAGCCACTGGCCCGCGAAGTGCGGGTGTACGATTTCGTGCTGCGCTGATTGGCTGGCTGCAGCGGGAGGTTTCGAAAGCCGTCATGGGAAGACGGTGACGTCACGGATGTGGCGTGATGCCGTAGGGGATGACCCGCAAAGAGAAGCGGGTGCCGCCTTCCGGTGGCACCCGCTTTTGCGTTGATGGAGGGGAAGGGCCGGTTGGACCCTTTGATTTGGGTCAGGGCAGCGGCCGCAGGGCGGGATCGCGCAGGCGCCAGAAGCCGGAGGCAGGTGCGCGGTGCGCGGCTGCTGGGTCGGTTACGTCAGTCGATCCCTGGGGTCCGACGGTGATGCCGCTGAGGGCCTGAGTCCATGTGCCCTGGGCGAGTGACGGGCTGTAATCGAGGCTGTAGACGGCACCTGGGGAACCGGTGACGCGGAAGAGGACACCGTTGGGGCCGGAGGAGACGATCACGAGGGAGGCCGGCTGGTTATTCGGGAGGGCTTCGAGCGTGAGGCCAGCGAGGATCGGGTTACGGTCCGGAGCGGCGGCACCATTGCCGTCGAGTTCGATGCGCAGGACGGAATCGTGTGCGGTGAACTCGTAGGTCACGAGAGCGCCTTGGGTGACGACGGGGCCCTGGAGGGCACCGGGGAAGAATTCGTCGAGCACGACACCGCCTTCCACGACCACGTCGAAGCCGCGGGCTCCGCCGGTTTCCGGGAAGAGGAGCTGGAGCTTGTAGCGTTTGCCGGGCTGGAGGTTGGCGAGCTGGAGGCGGACCGTGTCTGGAGCGCCGGCCCAGCGGATTGACTGCATGACCTTCTCGATCGCGTCGTCGGCTGACGAGCTGCCGTAGTTCGGGTTCTGCCAGTTCGGGATCTGGTTGAGGGCGGAGAAGCCGATGCCGGGGGCGTTATCGGCGGTGAAGACGGCATCGCGGGCGGGTCCGGCGGCCCCTGGGGTACCGAAGTTGAAGGCGTAGAGGAAGGTGCCGTCGAGGTCGAGACCTTCTCCGGCATCGCCTCCGGTGAAGGCCGAAGCGGTGGCGGGCGCAGGGGTGCTGGCTGGGCTCAGCGGGTTTGATCCGCCGATGATTTCGGCTGCGTCCGGGAAGGTATCGCCGTCCGTGTCCGCGAGGTGGGGGTGCGCAACGGTGGGGGCGCCGGCGGTGGGGATGTGGTCCCAGTTTGCCGGGGCGTCGACGAGCGGGCCAGTGC
>CAZSDE010000147.1:0-3991 GCA_964605435.1 uncultured Akkermansia sp. | reverse complement strand
GGGAAGGTATCGCCGTCCGTGTCAGCCGTGAGCGGGTTCGTGCCGCGGGAGGTTTCTGCGCCGTCGAGGAGGTCATCGCCATCCGTGTCTGCGACCAGCGGGTTGGTGCCGAGGCCTGCTTCGGCACCGTCGCTGAGGCCGTCTCCGTCGGTATCGGCGCGGGCAGGGTTGGTGCCGGCGAGGTATTCGGCGGAATTGGTGCGGCCGTCGGAGTCGGAGTCCGTGGCACCGGCGGCGGTGAGATTGCCGAGGAACTGGATTTCCCATGCATCCGGGAGGCTGTCGCCGTCCGTGTCCGGGAGGTTGAGCTGCTCAAGGGTGAGGGCGCTGATGGTGGGATTGTGGTCCCAGTTTGAGGGGGCGTAGACGCTTTGGCCATTGAGGACGATGTTGAGTGTATCGTCGGTGGCGACGAAACCGATGGTGGCGACTGCACCGCGCGACTGAAGGTTCACGGCCCCCTGGGCGCGGGAGATATTGAATTCGTCGATGCGGACGATGCCTTCCACTTCGATGTCGAAGGCGCGGCCGTCGCAGCAGGCTTCGGCGAAGAGGAGCTGGAGCTTGTAGGCGCGCCCGGGCACCAGACCCGAGAGGTCAATCGATGGCTTGTTGGGGGCTGGGCTCCAGCGGATCGACTGCATGACAAACTCGAGATTGTCGTCACTCGACGAGTCGCCGAAGGCTGGGGCGAACCAGTTCGGGATTTCGTTGATGGTATTGACGAAGATGCCGGGCTGGAATTCATCGGTGAAGAAGGCATCTCCGGCGGGGCCGGGAGCGGCTCCGGAGCTGCCGATGTTCACCGCGTAAAGGAACGTGCCTGTGAGGTCGAGTCCTTCGCCTGCGTCGGCTCCGGTGAAGGAATCCGCCAGCGCGCTGAAGAGCGGGAAGCTGGCGGCTGCGGTCGGGTTGGTACCTGAGGCGATTTCATTGCGGTCGCTGTAGCCGTCGCTGTCGGTGTCTGCGCTGTTTGGATTGGTGCCGGAGGTGACGACTTCGTACTGGTCGCTGAGGCCATCTGAGTCCGAGTCGGGGTTGCGGGGATTGGTGCGGTGGGTGGCGACTTCCGCTCCATCAGTCAAGCCGTCGGCATCCGTGTCCGGGTTGCTGGGATTGGTGCCGAGGGAATTCTCCTGAAGGTTGGTGAGGCCGTCGCTGTCGGGGTCGCCTGCGCCATTCTGGGCGAGGTTACCGAAGTTGCTGATTTCCCAGAGGTCGTCGAGTCCGTCGCCATCGGCGTCGGCACCGGTGACGGCTTCGAGGGTAACGCCGCAGAGGAGCGGGCTACGGTCATTGTAGAGCGGGGTGGTGACAGTGGTGCCGTCGAGTCGGATGGTGGTTGATGTTCCCGAGGCGAGGAAGCCGATGACGGCGGCGGCTCCCTGTGAGCCACCGAAGTCTCTCTGGTACGTGTAGGGAGCGAATTCGTCGAGCTTGAGTTCTCCATCGACGTAGACGTCGCAGGCGCGGCGGCAGCAGCGTTCGAGGAAGAGGAGCTGAAGTTTGTAGGGTTTGCCGGGGGTGAGGCCGTTGAGGGTGACTGTCACGATGGAACCGTAGCGGATCGACCAGAGCATCTGCTCGAGGGCGTCGTCGTCAGGTGAGTCTCCCATGTTGGGGCCTCCGGACCATGCCGGAATCTGGTTGGGAGCGAAAATGGTTTTGCCGTGACTGCTCAGCAGGGGGAAACTGCTGGCGCTTTTCGGATTGGTGCCGTTGGCGACTTCGATTCCATCGGTGTAGTCGTCATCGTCCGTGTCCTGATCGGTCGGGTTGGTGCCGTGCGTATTGACTTCTGCGCCATCGGTGAGGCCATCGAGGTCGGTATCCGGGCGGAGGGGATTCGACGCGTAGACGAGGACTTCCGGGCCGTCGGGGAGGCCGTCGCCATCGGAGTCTGCGAGGCGCGGGTCCGAACCCGAGGTCAGTTCCACGCCGTCCTTGAGGCCGTCGTCATCGGTATCGTCTTTGCTCGGGATGGTTTTGAGAGCGAGTTCCGAGCCATTGCTGAGGCCATCGCCGTCGGGGTCGCCGGTCCATGTCTGGGAAAGGCTTGAGAAATGGAGGGCTTCCCATGCGTCCGGGAGGCCATCGCCATCGGTGTCCTCGGCGCTGGGGACGATTCGTTCCACGGTGATGCCCTGCCAGATGGCATTGCGGTCGCCGCCATCGAATTCGCCATCGAGGTTGCCCATGACGACGTCAAGGGTGTCATCGCCGGCGGTCAGCTGCTGCGTGAAGACGACACCGGTATCATTCCGGTAGGGAGGCAGTGAGGTTCCGGGGGCAGAGATGCCGAGGGACGTGAACTCATCCACGGAGGTGGCTCCCTCCACGGAGATGTCCCAGCGGCGGTTTTCCGAGGCGTTTCCGTAGACAAGGACCTGAATCTTGTACGTCTGTCCGGGAATCACCGGAAAGTGCGCTTCCAGTTGCTGTCCGGCCCCGGCATTGGCCCAGCGGATGTCTTCGTATACCTGCTCGAGCGCATCCGCGTCCGCCGAAGTCCCGAAATTCGGCCGCACCTGCCACGGGGCCACGGTGTTGGGAAGGACGAAGAAGGATCCTCCCGGAGCCACACTGTCCGGCACAAAGGTCACCCCTTTTATGATCAGGTCCGGGTCATTCGGACTGAAATTAACCGCGTAGACGATGTCGCCGGAGAGGTCGAGATCATCGGGCCCGCGGACGGTGCTGACCGAGCCAGCCGAGACCGTGGTCGCCGCGTCGGCCGTCGCCAGAGTCGCGGCGAGCAGCCCGAGCACGGGGAAGGTGTGATGGTATTCTTTCATGGGAATGAATGGATCAGGGGGTGGTGGGGGGGGTGTGAGGGGGAATGTTCCGGGGTGCCGGGAAACCCTTCGTGCAGAGGGTTTCCGCCTCCCCGGCATGACACCAGAAAAGCCGATCGTCCGTCAATCCATAAATCCACGCATCGCCGTAGTTCACGAATTTGCTTGCGTTCCATGCGCAAGAATGTAAATCACTTCTGATAATTTCTCACTCCTGATATCAAGGGAGTCTGCTTTTCTTCCCTGCCAACTCTGAAATCTTTTCTGCCATGGCCCGCATAGTGATCATTGATGACGACCCGGCGATTCTTGAACTGATGGTGCAGGTGAGCCGGAGGCTGGGGCATGTGGCGAGTGCGCATGCGACTGGGCGGCAGGGATTGGCGGCGGTGGAGGTGGAGAAGCCGGATCTGCTGCTGGTCGATCTGAAGATTCCGGATGGGAATGGGCTGCGGATCATTGAGGAATGCCGGAAGCGGCATCCGGAGATGGCGGTGGTGATGGTGACGGGGTATGGCAGTGTGGAGACGGCGGTGGAGGCGATGAAGCTGGGGGCTTTTGACTATCTGACGAAGCCCTTTGACCCTGAGGACCTGCAGCGGATCATTGCGAAGGCGCTGGAGCGGGAGCGCGGCATTGCTGGGGCTGGGCAGATGCTGGAAGACGACCGGGAAGCGGCGGGGCCGGGGCTGGAGTTCATCGGGGAGAGTCCGCAGATCCGTGGGATGCTGGACTTGGCGGCGCGGGTGGCGGACAAGGACAGTCCGGTGCTGCTGGAGGGGGAATTCGGGAGCGGCAAGCAGATGGTGGCGCGTGCGCTGCACAACATGAGCAAGCGGCGGGCGGCACCGTTCAAGGTGCTGCACTGTGCGGGGCTGCCCGGTGAACTGATTGAGCAGGAACTCTTCGGGACGGGAGGAGGGCGGAGCATCTTCAGCCGCGCGGAGGGCGGCACGGTGGTGCTGGAGGAGATCAATGTGCTGCCGATCCGGCTGCAGTCGCAGCTGGATTCGTGGCTGGAGGAACACACCGGGCGGAAGCGGCAGGGGCCCCAGGCTCCGGGGACCGGATTCCGGCTCGTGGCCACTTCCAGCGTGCCGCTGGAGCAACTGGTCCGTGAGGCGCGCTTCCGGGAAGATCTTTACTACCGGATCTCGGTGATTCCGATCACTCTGCCTCCGCTGCGGAACCGCCGC
>CAZSDE010000146.1:3119-8154 GCA_964605435.1 uncultured Akkermansia sp. | reverse complement strand
CCACCGCATCGTCGTCTGCCACCTCAACCACCAGTTGCGCGGCCGCGACTCAAACGAAGATGCCGTTTTTGTCCGGGAACTCGCCGCCCGGCTCTCGCTTCCGTTCATGGAAGGATCCGCAGACATCCGGGCTCTGGCGGAACAGGACGGTCTCTCCCTTGAAACCGCAGGGCGTCATCAACGCCACCGTTTCTTCGCCGCCTGCGCCCGCAGATACCGCAGCCGCACCGTCTTCCTCGCCCACCATGCCGACGATCAGGTGGAAACCATCCTCGCCAATCTGCTGCGCGGCAGCGGAGGTCTGCGCGGCATGGAACCCATTACCTCCCTGCTCCCCCAGGGCTCCCGCCAACCACTCACGCTCTGCCGCCCGCTGCTCGGCATGACCCGCGATGCCATCTCCACGTGGGCCGCCCGCCATGCCCTCGCCTTCCGCGAAGACGCCACCAACGCCATCCCCGACGCCTTCCGCAACCGCCTGCGTCTTGAAGCGATCCCCGCACTCCTCAAGGCGGCCGGACGCGACTTCCGCCCAGCCCTGCTCCGCGCCGCCGACATGGCCTCGGAAGACGCAGACTTCCTCCGCAGCCTCGCCGTTCCCATCGCCTCGCGGCCGCAGCTTCCCGTTCCGGAACTGCTGAACCTTCCCACAGCCCTCCGCCGCCACGTCCTCCACCACTGGCTCCAGCACCACCGGATCCCCGACTGCGGATCCAGCGAAGTCGCCGCCGTCGCCTCGCTCCTCGACCCCTCCCTGCCTCCCCGCGTCAACCTGCCCGCCTGCCATCAGGCCGGCCGCACGGCCCGCCACCTCTGGATCCGCAGGCTTTCCTGAGGTGCGGGGGTTGACCCCACGGCGCTTTCAGCCAACGGTCACGTTCATGCGACGTTCCCTGCTTCCGCTCCTTTTTGCCTCCCTCACCGTCAGCGCTCAGGAACAGAGCGTCAAACCGGGCATCAACGAGAAGTTCCTCGATCCCTCCCTCAAGGTCGAGGAATGGTCAGAACGCTTTGAAACCGAGAGCCGCGAAATCTTCACCCAGCGCGAAGCGATCCTCAAGGCCTGCGGAATCACCGAAGGCATGACCATCGCCGACATCGGAGCCGGTACCGGGCTGTTCACACTCCCCTTCGCAAGGGCCACCGGCCCGTCCGGCAAGGTACACGCCGTCGAAATCGCCCGGAAATTCCTCGACCACATCACCGCCCGCGCCACCGCCGCCAAACTCACCGGGATCGTCCCCGTCCTCGCTAACCCCAGATCCGTCAACCTCCCGGACAATTCCATCGACCTCGCCTTCATCTGCGACGTCTACCACCACTTCGAACACCCGGCCGATTCCATGAGCTCGCTCTGGAAGGCCCTGAAGCCAGGCGGTGCCGTCATTCTCATCGACTTCAAACGCATCCCCGGCACCAGCAGCGAATGGACCCTCAGCCACGTGCGCGCCGGACAAGACGTCTTCGAAAAGGAAATCACCAGCGCCGGATTCGAGAAAACCGATGAGGTGAAGGGCTTTCTCATCGAGAATTACTTCGTGAAATTCCGGAAGAAGGAAGCGGCGAAGTAGGCCGTCGGGATCATACAGCTCCCGCACCGGGCGCACTGCTGGCTTGCACCGCAGGCATTCCGCCTACGATGGACTGACACATCCATGTCCTCGCTCCGCATCCGCTTCCCCGCCGCCGTCGTCACCCAGCTCGTCCTCGCCAAGGTCGGCAACCCCCAGCGCGAGGAACCACTCCAGATGTCCCGCGAGGTCCTCCGCGTCGGCAGCGATGACCGGGACCTGCTCACCTCGCTGTTCCTCAAACCGTTCCGCAACCTCCTGCCGCACCGTTTCCACCACCCCACTTCCCTCGAGACCCACGAAATGAACTCGCTGGCGAAGGAAATCTTCCGCAACCCTGCCGCCCTGCTCGAAAACGGCTGCGCCATGGCCCGCCGCCTCTACGCCAAATCCCAGCACCCCAACATCAAGTCCGGCGACCTCTGCATCGCCCTCGTCGAGGGCGTCGATGTCGAAAGCGATACCGTCAAAGCCATCTGCATCCTCAAATCGGAAACAGTATCCCCGTTCCTCAGCATCGCCTCGGAAGACGGCGACCTCAAGCTCCGTACCGAACACGGCATCAATCCCGAGAAAATCGACAAAGGCTGCCTCATTCTCAATCATTGGCAGAATACCGGACTCTGCGTCCTCACCTTCGACCGCTCAGGCGGAGAAAGCCGCTTCTGGGTCCGCGAATTCCTCGGCCTCCAGGCCATCCCGGATTCGGCCTTCCTCACCCAGACCTACGCCGAAATGGCCGTCGCCGCCGTCCGCCAGCAGCCGGAAATTGCCGCCGCCCCGGAAGAATCCGCACGCGCCTCCCGCGAGGTCCTCGACTGGTTCGACGGTCGCGAAGACTTCGACCTCGCCGCCTTCGAAACAGAAGTCCTCAAATCACCGGAAGCCGTCGCCCACTTCGAGGAAGTCCGCGCCCGCTTCGAAGCAGACGAAGGCGTCCCCCTCGACGCCAGCTTCAGCATCGAACCGAAGGAAATCAAAAAGGCCGCCCGCCGCGCCACCGCCGTCCTGCAGACGGATACGGGCGTCGAAATCCGCATCCGCCCGGAAGCCACCGCCCATGCCGCATCGTCCGTGGAACGCGGCTTCGACGAGGACCGCGGCATGAACTTCATCAAGGTCTGGTTCCACGAAATCGTGGACGCCAGCTGAACGCCCACCCCAACCGTCAGGGCCGCTGCGGCGCAAACCGCGTCGCCACGCCCTTGCCCGCCACCAGATCCGGAATCTGCTCGGGCCGCCGCCCGTTGGCGATGAGCGTCGCAATCCCCGCAGAAACCGCTTTCTCCACGGCCCGCAGCTTGCTCGCCATCCCGCCCACCGAATACTCTCCCTTCTCATTGCGGGCAAACGACAGCACCGTGGCAATGTCGTTCACCTCCTCCACAATCCGCCGGCTTTCCCCGGGAGGCAGCAGGCCATCCACACTGGTGAACAGAATCAGCATGTCGGCCCGCGCCAGCACCGCCACATCCGCCGACAGCGCATCGTTGTCCCCGAACTTCAGTTCCTCCGTCGCCACCGAGTCATTCTCATTGATCACCGGAACAATGCCCGGACGCTCCATCAGATTCCGCAGCGTCGTTTCAAGATTCCCCCGCCGCTCGGCGTGAGTAAAATCCTCGTGCGTCACCAGCAGCTGCGCCACATGCAGCCCGCAGGCACCAAGGAGCGTCGCGTACTTGTGCATCAGCCTCGTCTGCCCCACTGCCGCACACGCCTGCAGCTGGCCCGTCTCCAGCGGACGCTTCGCAAATCCCATGACCCCAAGCCCCGCCGCCACGGCCCCGCTCGTCACCACAATGACCTCGTGCCCCTGCTGCTTCAGGATGGCAATCGCCTGCGTCAGCTGCGCAAACTGACTCTCGTCGAGCGCCGCAGTATCCGGAAGCGTCAGGATGCCGGATCCAAACTTGATGACGAGCCGCAGGGGAGAAACAGATGCTTGGGAGGACATGAAATGTCCCCCATTCAATTCCGCCTGGAGTCCAGATTCCAGCGCGAAGCCCGGAAAATTGGTTGCGCATCGCTTTTCCCAAAGCATGGATCTCCCCCCGCCCGCTGCCCTCCCGGCAGTCAGGCAAGATACGCTCCTGTAGTCTAACGGATAAGACACTGGTCTCCGAAGCCGGTGATTCAGGTTCGATTCCTGACGGGAGCACCATCCGCCCCGGTGCCCGGGCCGATTCGAGTCCCGCAACAGCCTCGCCCAATGGGCCCATTGCGCACATCCTGGCAAACACGCGCCGGATCATGCGCTGGCGCGGAATCTGCATGAGGAAGGGCTGCTCCAACCGTACAATCCTTCCGAGCATCACCAATCATGACCACACATCCCGAAGTCGTCGCATGGGTCGAAGAAACCGCCGCCCTCTGCCAACCGGAATCGATCCACTGGTGCGATGGATCCGACGCTGAATACCACGCCCTCTGCGACCTCCTCGTGGACCGCGGCACCTTCATCCGGCTCAACCCGGAAAAGCGCCCCGGTTGCTTCCTCGCCCGCTCCGCCCCATCGGACGTTGCCCGCGTCGAGGAACGCACCTTCATCTGCACCCGGCGACGCGCCGAAGCCGGGCCGTCCAACAACTGGATGGCACCAGCCGAAATGAAGGCAAAACTCCGGGAGAAGTTCCGTGGCTGCATGCAGGGCCGCACCCTCTACGTGGTCCCCTTCTGCATGGGGCCACCGGATTCCCCGCTCGCCCTCGTCGGTGTCGAAATCACCGATTCCCCGTACGTCGTTGTCAGCATGCGCACCATGGCCCACATGGGCCGCAGCGTCTGGGAAAAACTCGGCAGCAGCGGCCGCTGGCTCCCCTGCCTCCACAGTGTCGGACACCCGCTCGCCCCCGGCCAGGCAGATGTCCCATGGCCATGCCACGATGACAAATACATCGTGCACTTCCCCCAGGATCCTGCCGTGTGGTCCTTCGGGAGCGGCTACGGCGGCAATGCACTCCTTGGTAAAAAATGCGTGGCCCTCCGGCTCGCCAGCGGGATCGCCCGCGAGGAAGCATGGCTCGCTGAACACATGCTCATCCTAGGTCTCCACGCCCCGGACGGTGAAAAAACCTACGTGGCCGCAGCCTTCCCCAGCGCCTGCGGAAAGACCAACCTCGCCATGCTCGTCCCCCCGGAACCCTACCGTTCCGCCGGATGGAAAACCACTCTCGTGGGCGACGACATCGCATGGCTCTGGCCCGACTCCGAAGGCCAACTCCGCGCCATCAACCCGGAAACCGGTTTCTTCGGCGTCGCTCCAGGCACCTCGCCGGCATCCAACGCCAATGCCATCGCCGCCATCGCCAGAAACACCATCTTCACGAATGTGGCCCTGACCCCCGAGGGTGACATCTGGTGGGAGGGACTCGGGCCCGCGCCCAGCACGGCGACCGATTGGAAAGGTGAGCCGTGGACCCCGGATTGTGGGCGTTTGGCTGCGCATCCCAACGCACGGTTCA
>CAZSDE010000146.1:445-3109 GCA_964605435.1 uncultured Akkermansia sp. | reverse complement strand
GCCCCAGCCCAGCAGTGCCCCAGCATCGACCCGGACTGGCAGAAACCCGCAGGCGTCCCCATCAGCGCCATCATCTTCGGTGGACGCCGCCCCGGCACCATGCCCCTCGTCTACCAGAGCTTCAACTGGGCCCACGGCGTCTACGTCGGAGCCACCATGGGCAGCGAAACCACCGCCGCCGCCGCCGGAGCCATCGGCCAGGTCCGGCGCGACCCCATGGCCATGCTCCCCTTCTGCGGATACGACATGGGAGAATACTTCGCCCACTGGCTCGAAATGCGCCGCCATATCCGCAGGCTTCCCAGAATCTTCCACGTCAACTGGTTCAGGAAAGGCCCGGACGGGCGCTTCCTCTGGCCGGGCTTCAGCGAGAACATGCGCGTCCTCGAATGGATCATCCGGCGCTGCCGCGGTACCGTCGCTGGACACGAAACCATGATCGGCTGGACTCCCCAGTGGGAGGATTTCAACAGCGATGGCCTCCACGGCTTCGCACGCGCCGACTTCGACCGCGTCATGGCCGTCAACCCTGCCGAGTGGCGCACGGAAGTGCTTTCCCAGGGCGAACTCTTCCTCCGCATCTACGATAGCCTGCCCAAGGAACTGATCTATCAGCGGGAGTTGCTTTCCGCACGGCTCAGCCTTGATTGAACCCGCGACCGGAACGATGAACAGAACGTTCCTTTTTCCGACGCCCCCCCCGCAAACCCCATGAAGACCATCATCGCCGGTACCGACTTCTCACCACGTGCCGCAGCCGCCGTCCGCTACGCAGCTGCCCTGGCCCGCGAAACGGGAGCAGAACTCATTCTCTACCACGCGGTCGTCCTCGCCGGCGCCCATCACGCCGCCGTCGAATCCCACGGCAAAGCCATCGAGGATTTCCTCGTCAATCAGGCCCAGACCAACGCCGCCACCCACGTCGCATCCCTGCGCCGCTCCTGCGGAGCTGACTTCAACCCGACGATCATCATCGAAACCGCCGACTACCAGTCCGGCGGCATCATGTCGGCAGCCGCCAAACGCCACGCCGACGTCATCGTCGTGGGCACCCGCGGCTCCGGCACCATCTCCCGCCGTGTGCTCGGCAGCGTAGCCTCACGCCTGCTCGACTCCCCCCGCGGCGTCCCGGTCATCGCGGTCCCCCGCCATGCACGCTATCACGGCCTCAAAACCATCGTACTCAGCTCAAGCCTCGACCAGATCGGCCCCGAATCACGCTGGCTCGCCGATTTCCTCAAACCCCTGCACCCGGAACTCCACGTCCTGCACCTCACCAAGGGTGCCCAGGGCGGAGGAGAAGCCCGCACGGCCGCCACCCTCGCTGCCGTCAAAGCCTCCGGCTGGGACCATGCCGTCTTCGCTGAACCACAGGGAACTGACTGGGTCGATGTGGTGGACGACTACGTCGCCGATGTCATGGCCGACCTGCTGTGCATCGTCCCCCGCCCCCACACGCTCTGGGAGGACCTCTTCGGAAAGCGACTCATCACGGAACTCGCCTTCGAATCCATCGTTCCTCTCCTTTCCCTGCCCGCGCCCGCCGCCAGCTAGAGTCCATGGCCTCCCGACGCGACTGCCTCGCCGCTGCTGCTGCGCTGCTCGGCTTGCGCACCACATCCCAAGGCGGGATCGAGCACCTGCCTCGGAGCCTTACGTTCAGAGGGAAGGAACGATACGCCCGCATCATGGCCCGCGCCCGCGGGGAACAATGGCACCGCCTCCCCATCGGACTCCGCATGGCCCGCCTCGGCCGGGCCTTTCTCGGCGTACCCTACGCCGGCCATACCCTCGAAATCGACGACCGCATCGAGTCCCCATCCGTCAACTGCGACGGTCTCGACTGCTGGACGTTCTTTGAATGCGTGCTGGGCATGGCACGCCAACTGGAACGGACCTCCTCCGCAGACCCCGACGGTCTCCTCCGCGAAATCGAGTGGACCCGTTACCGAGGCGGCCACTGCCACGGCCACTACCTCGACCGCATCCATTACCTCAACGAGTGGGTCATCGACAACGAAGCACGTGGCAATGTGAAGGACATTACCCGCTCTCTCCCAGGAGCCGAACGGCTGCGCGGGCGCCAGAGCCGCGAAATGACCGAGTTCTGGAAATCCTACCGCTACCTGCGCGCCGATCCCTCCCTAGTGGCGAAACTCGCCGCCTCCGAAGCCTCCATCACCGCCCTCCCCGTCTGGTACATCCCCACTGCCAGAACCCCCGCCGTGGAACCCCTGCTCGCCGACGGTGATATCGCCGGAATCGTCACCCGCAGTCAGGGGGTCGTCTGCTCCCACGTCGGGCTCATCAGCCGCGACGAAACCGGACGCCCGCTCTTCCTGCACGCCTCCCGGAACTTCCGGAAAGTCACCACCGAAAACTCCCTCTCCACCTACCTGCGCACCTACCGCAGCCACGCCGGCGTCATCATCGCACGCCCACTCCCCGTCAGCCAGACAATCACCAGCGAAACCCAGTACCGCCGCAACCTCCGGAAACTCAGCGCCGGTTCCTGAATTCCATCTGACTTCCATGCTTCCGGCATCCTTCCCCGGAAACCATCAGGGGAAGGCCCCTCGCGGAACCTTCCCCTGCATCGTCAGTATGCACGTCCGGTGCCGGCTGGCACCAGTTGATCATACAGAACTTCCCTCGGCAGCAGGA
>CAZSDE010000146.1:0-435 GCA_964605435.1 uncultured Akkermansia sp. | reverse complement strand
CACCCCGTGCCTCCCGCGGTTCGCGCGGCTCGCGGACCGGTAATGGCGGCGGTGGCGGACGACGGGCCCGCAGTTCCTCCTGAAGAAAAATCTCCGCAAGGCGGAAACTCCGGCGGGCCAGCTCCCGGGCGTCATTGTCCGGAAACAATTCCACGCCTTCCTCACTCACTTCCGCGAGGTAAATGTCCCACGCCTTCCGGCAGAGATCGTCAATCGGCATGCGCGCACGGTCCTCCGCTTCGCGACGCTGACGGTCCTGCTCGCGGCGGCGGTTCTCATCCTCGCGGCGCAGCCGTTCCTGCTCGCGCCGCTGCTGCTCCTGCTGACGCCGCTGCGCTTCCTGCTCGCGCCGCTGCTGCTCGTGCTCACGCCGCTGCTGCTGCTCCTGCTCCCGCCGGTTCACAGGCGGGCCCTGAGCATCACGGGGCGGTCGGT
>CAZSDE010000145.1:1798-8159 GCA_964605435.1 uncultured Akkermansia sp. | reverse complement strand
CCAGTCGAGTGCGCTGCTTCCGGCGAATTCGAGTGCGCCCCCCTCACCGAGTTGAATGACGGCAGCGCCCGAGACATCCAGCGTCCCGACGACGTCCGTGAACGTCCCAGCATCCAGGGTGGCACTGCCGATCGTGACCGACGTCGCTCCGAAATAGATTCCGGGGACCGGAGGGTCCGCCAGCGGATCGCCTTCCACGTAGATTCCCGGCAGGGCATCACTCGCCCCGAGAGCAAGCGTACCGCCGCTGATGACCGTATCGCCTTCATAGGTGCTCGCACCCGAAAGCGTCATGCGTCCCGCCCCACTCTTCCGGAAACTGAGAATCGTGAACAAAGGGTGCCCCAGACTGCCTCCGAAATCGCAGTCGCTCACGGCATTGACCGTCAGGGTGGCTGGACCTCCGGAACTGTAGACCCGCTGCGTCCGGTTTGGGCGCGCGACATTGCTGAGACCGGCGAGGGTCTGGTCGAAGCCCCCCAGATCAAGGTCGGCGAAATGATTATTGGGATTGAGACCATTGAGTCCGTCGAGGGTGACCGACGCCGTGGCTGGCAGGGCATTGGCCGCAGCCAGCTGCAGCGTCATGGTACTGACACTGGGTCCCTGGGTGGTGACCCTGACATTTCCCGTGAAGGAATTGGAGGCCGCGAGGATGATGCGGGGGTCACCGGAAACCGTATTCGTCGCGGTATCGATGGTGAGGTCACCTGTGCCGGAGATCACTCCGCTGAAGGTGCCCCGGGTATTGCTCGCATTGATCCGGAAGGCCACCGGGCCCGTCAGAATGACTGGAGCGGTCACCGTGGGAGAACCATTATTGAAGCCCAGGACCGTGCCATCCGACATGGTGATGCCCGCGCAGGTGTCGAGCGGCCGGGCATTCTGGAGATTGACCGAACCCGCCCTGATGGCGAGTGATCCTGTGAAGGTATTGGCTCCGGAGAGCACGAGGGAACCGCTGCCGGTCTTGGTGACGTTGACGATGCTGTCCGCGCCAGTGCTTTCGATGAGGCTGATGGAGCCGCTCTGATCATTGGCTCCGACGGTGAAGTTGGCAATTGTGCCTGCCGCCGTGTTGTCGATGCGTCCAGTGAATCCGTTGACGGTATCGGCGTGGCCGTGGAGGGCGAGCACGACGCTGGGCTGGGTGGCGGCGAAATTGCCTTTACCGGGGCCATCTGGCAGCACGTCGTCTGCACCGAGCTGGAGCGATCCGCCCGAGAGCACGGTATTGCCTGCGTAGGAATTTGCTCCGGCGAGGACGAGACGTCCGTCGCCCGCCTTGGTGAGATTGGCGGCAGTGGTTCCTGCGATGGCTCCGCCGATGCGGAGGGTGCGCTCCGCGGCGACATCGAAGGTGTTGGAATTTCCCATCACATAAGAACAGTTGAGGGTGAGATCCGCCGTGGCCGCCGCCATGTCGATTCTGCCATTGTTCGTGAGGGTGCTGCCTGGATTGATGGTCACGAGGGCGGCGGGGTCCGTGATGATGAGGGATCCCCATGTGGTGTCCGCACCGAGAACGGTGGTATTGGCGGAAGTGACCACGCTGGCCCACTGTGCGGTGCCGATGGCCGAGGGAACCTGCCCACCGATCCAGCTGCTGCCGAGGTTGAGATCATTGCTGTTGTTGGCCTTGGCGATGGTGCCGCCTTCGTAGCTGATGATGATCTGGCCGGGGGCACCGGGTCCGCCGCCGTAGCTGGCACCGCCAGAGGTATTGTCCTTGGCTCCGCCTCCTCCGCCGCCGGGGGCCGTATTGTTGACGTTGCCGGCTCCCTCGGCACTCTTGCCATTGGCTCCCCTGCCCCCTTTGTGATCGGCGTCGCTTCCGGCAGTTTCAACGAGGCCCGTGGACTGATTCGTGGCATTTTTACCGGCGGCGAGGTCGCTGGCTCCGCCGCCGCCTGAGCCCCCGTTGCCCGCCGTGGTATTGTTCTGGCCGTTGCCGCCAGGCCACTCGACGTCGTAAAGCCCACTGATGACACCGCCCGCTCCCGAGGCGCCCGAATTCGCCGTGCCCGTGGAAACCCGGCATGCTCCACCTTCGCCACCATTGGCCGTGACCGTGACTCCGCCATCGCCGGCAAACGAAACGGCCGCGCCGTCGAATCTCTGACCGTCCACGAATCCCGTGGCGGGACAGACGGCCACGGGCGGAATCGTGACCGTATACCGGGTCCCCGGAGTGACTGGTACCACGAGCCGTTTGGCGTAGGCTCCGCCGCCCCCGCCGCCGCCGCCCACATTGCCGCCGGAAACCTTTTCGGCCCCGCCGCCGGCACCACCGCCACCCCAGCATTCCACCGTGACGCTGGTGACCCCGGCAGGCGGCGTGAAGGTCCCGGAAACCGTGAACTTCTCGCTGACAGCCCATGCAGGGGCCGCCAGGAAAGTCAGTAGTCCGCACTGAATGACACCGGCGGCGGGAAGCAGAAACGGCATGGAGCAAAGGGTCTTCATGGATTGGCAGTGATGTTAGGGTTGAGTCATCATGCAGGCGCAGAACCACGCAGGAAATCATCCTGCGCCGGTGCGCAGAGCCCGCGGGCTCCGGGGGGGGAGACCGCAGCCGCGAGGGCATGCGGTGGGGGCCATACCATGACCGTGCGAGTGCAAGCCACTGCAATCCCAGCGATCGCTACCCAGAGAATCAGGCAGTTTTCCCTCGTGTCACGGCACCCTGCGGGCATCCAGCGTGCGGCCAGGCCATTCAGCCGAGAATCCCGCGCACGATCTTCCCATGGACGTCGGTGAGGCGGAAGTCGCGGCCCTGGAAGCGGTAGGTCAGGCGCTCGTGATCGATGCCCATGAGGTGGAGCAGGGTTGCCTGGAAATCGTGGACGTGGACGGGGTCGGTGACGGCATTCATGCCGAGGTCATCGGATGCTCCGAAGGTGAGGCCGGGTCTGACGCCGGCTCCGGCCATCCATGTGGTGAAGGCGTAGGGATGGTGGTCGCGGCCCCAGCGCGGGCGGTCCGCGATATTTCCCTGGATGAAGGGAGTGCGGCCGAATTCCCCGCCCCAGACGACGAGGGTATCTTCGAGGAGGCCGCGCTGCTTGAGGTCCATGACAAGGGCCGCGCTGGCGCGGTCGGTATCACGGCACTGATTGTAGAGTTCCGTGGTCAGTGAATTGTGCTGATCCCATCCTGCGTGCATGAGCTGGACGCAGCGGGCCCCGCGCTCGACGAGGCGGCGGGCCATCAGGCAGTTGTGAGCGAAGCTGCCCGGTTCAAGAACATCCGGACCGTAGCTGTCGAGGACAGACTTTGGTTCGCTGCGGAAATCCGCCAGTTCCGGGACACTGCTCTGCATGCGGAACGCCATTTCGTACTGGGCAATGCGAGCCGCGATTTCCGGATCGCCGAAGTCATGCAGCTTCTGCTCGTTGAGCGCCGCAAGGTCGTCGAGAAAATCGCGCTTCATGCCGCGGTCGACTCCGGCGGGATCCGAAAGATACAGGACAGGGTCGCCACTGCTGCGGAACTTCACGCCCTGGAAACGCGACGGCAGAAAGCCGGAACCCCAGTAGAAATCGTAGAAGATCTGACCGCAGCTCGTGCCTTTGCTCACGGAAGTCATGACCACGTAGGCCGGCAGATTTTCCGTTTCCGATCCCAGGCCGTAGCTGAGCCATGCCCCCAGCGAGGGACGGCCGGGAAGCTGCGCGCCGCTCAGGAGAAACGAAATGGCCGGGGCGTGATTCACAGCGTCCGTGTGCATCGATTTGATGAAGCACAATTCGTCCGCGATGGCGGCGGTATGGGGCATGAGATTGCTGACCCATGCGCCCGACTGACCGTACTGCTGGAAGGGTTCGACGGGGGCGAGCATGAGTTTGCCGCCGGCTGCTCCGGTCATCGTGCTGAAGCGCTTGCCGCCGACGTACGAATCCGGGACTGGCTGGCCGTGGAGTTCCTTGAGCTTCGGCTTCCAGTCGAATGTATCGACATGGGTTGGCCCGCCATTCATGAAGAGGTAGATGACGCGTTTGGCCTTCGGGGCGATGCCTGGGAAGCCGGGAATGGCCGGCGGTGCGTCGGCCCGCAGGCCATCCGATCCCAGCAACTGGGCGAGGGCGGCCGTGCCGATGCCCGTGGCGGTACGGCCGAAGAATTCGCGGCGGGTCAGGTGAAGGCGGGCCTGCTCGATGGGGTGCATGGCATTCATTCGAGATTGAGGGCTTCGTCCATGTTGAGAATCGTGAGGGCCGACATCGTCCATGCGGCCAGTTCCGGGGAACGGTCGGCCGGAGCCAGCGGACTTTCTCCTTCGCCGAGGAACTGAACCGCCCGCTCCGGGGCGTCTGCGAACCGCCGGCGGTGACGTTCCCATCCAGCGATGAGGACCTTCGTTTCCGCGGGCGAGGCGGGTCGGCCGAGCACCCGCTGCGCCATGGCAGCGAGGCGGGCCGCGGGGTCGGCCACCGACGCAGTGGCAAGCGCGATGGCGCGGGCGGCTTCCACGTAGGTGACATCGTTGCTCGTGGCGAGGGCGTGCAGTGGAGTATTGGTGCGCAGGGGCTTCACACTGCAGACGAGGCGCGATCCCGTATCGAAGAACATGGTGGGTCCGGCGATGCGGCGCCAGAATGTGTAGAGACTGCGCCGCCGCAGGTCGTCGCCCGTGCCGCGCTGGTACTTGACCGTTCCGAAGGTTGCTTCCTCCCAGACCCCGTCGGGTTGCCATGGCAGCACCGGAGAACCACCACCCACCATCGGGCGCAGCAGACCACCCGCCGCGAGCGCCTGATCCCGGATCATCCAGGCAGGCATGCGGAAGCGCGGACCGCGCGCAAGGAGACGGTTCGCAGGGTCGCGCTCCAGCAAGGCCGGCGTGGGCCGCGAACTCTGCCGCCATGTCCGGCTCGTCACGATCGTGCGCAGGAGCCGCTTCACATCCCAGCCACCCTCGCGGAAATCCGACGCCAGCCAGTCAAGAAGGGCCGCATGCTGCGGGAATTCCGCCTGTACCCCGAAATCCTCGGCCGACTTCACGAGGCCGATGCCGAAGAGCATCTGCCAGAAGCGGTTCACGGCCACCCGGGCCGTCAGGGGATTCTCCGGAGCCACGATCCAGCGGGCCAGCGCAAGGCGGTTCGCGGGCACGTCCTGCGGAAGGGCCGCAAGGAATTCCGGCAAGGCCGCAGGCACTTCCTCCTCCGGCTTGTTGTACAGTCCATGATCGAGAATGAAGGTTTTCCGCGGAGCTTCCCGGTCGGCCATGACCATGACCTTCGGACCGGAATCGGCGAGTTGCCGCGCGCGTTCCGTCAGCTCGGCGATTTTCCCCCGCAGCCCTGCGATGACGGGATCGGCTTCCTCCCATGCGGTGTCGATGATTTCCTGCTGGTCGCGGTCGCGTTCCGCCGTGGGCGTCTGCAGGGCGACGGCGAGGGCGGGATCGGTGGTGCCGAGCGCTGGTTCGGCTTCCTGCGTGAGGCTGAGGCGGAACCGTCCCATGTTGTGGTGACGGTTTCCGGATTCGTGGCGGAAGCGGAACCGCAGGACGGTGTTCTCTGTGGTGGTGAGGGGCTCGGCGAAGCGGAGGACGGCGGCGTGGCTGCGGTCGACCATGCGGCCTTCATGAACGGCCCAGCCGCTGGCCGGATTGTCATCGAGGACACCGGCGAGCTTGAATCCGCCTTGTTCATGGGTGGCTGCCACGGGCGTCAGCGCGACCGGTTGCGGGGCTGAGCCTTCTGTTTCGCTTTCCATGCGGAGCGAAGTGAGGACGAAATTCCCGCTGTCCGAGCGGGCGAGACCGCCAGCCGTCATGGAGGGATGGCGGAGGACATCGAGCCGCAGACCCGTCCATCGGCCGGGGCCAATCACGGCGGTGACTTCGTAGTTGTCCTTCACGGGATTGGCTCCGCTGTTCAGGATTGAGCGGTCGGGCTGAATCGTCAGGGTACTGCCGTCGGCTTTGGCCGTCTTTGGAACCAGTGGCTGCCATGGCGATCCGGCGGCGGCGGCGGCGTCCCGTTCCCATGACGCGCGGCGCCCGGCAGCGGCGGTGCGTTCAGTATCGAGGGATTTGCGGGCCTCGTCGCTTTGCTGGCGGACTTCATCAAGTTGCCGGGCGGCCGCAGGATCGGGCACGCGCAGGACCGGCGGCGTCTGAGGATCGCCTCCGCCACCGTCCACGGGGGTCTGATTGAAGAAAGCCGTGAGGCTGTAGTAATCGCGCTGCGAGAGCGGATCGAACTTGTGGTCGTGACAGCGGCAGCAATTGAAGGTGAGCGCGAGCCAGACCGTTCCGGTGGTCTCGGCCATGTCCATGACGTAATCGACCCGGTTTTCCTCGGCGATGCGGCCGCCTTCGCCATTGATGGCGTGGTTGCGGAGGAACCCC
>CAZSDE010000145.1:0-1788 GCA_964605435.1 uncultured Akkermansia sp. | reverse complement strand
TCGGTCGCTCCCGGGAGAAGGTCGCCGGCGATCTGCCAGACGGTGAATTCATCCCAGCGCTGGTTGCGGTTGAATGAGCGGACCACCCAGTCGCGCCATGGCCACATCGTGCGCATGCCATCGCCCTGGTAGCCATTGGTATCCGCGTAGCGGGCTGCTTCCATCCAGTCCCATGCCATGCGTTCGCCGTAGGCATCCGACGCAAGGAGGCGGTCGACCTCGCGTTCCCATTGCTGCGGCGATGGATTGGCGAGCCATGCGGCCATTTCCTCCGGCGTGGGAGGCAGACCGGTGAGGGCGAGTGTGGTGCGCCGCAGCAGGGTGGCAGGCTCGGCTTCCGGAGAAAACGCGAGTCCTTCCCGGGCGAGTTTGGCGGCGACAAGGACGTCGATGGGATTCCCGGCGTCTGCGGGAACGGCGGGCCGCTGCAGCGGGGTGAAGGCCCAGTGGCGTCCCCACGGGGCTCCTTCTGCGATCCATTGCTCAAGGGTCTGCTGCTGTGCCGCGCTCAGTTCCTTGTGAACTTCCGGCGGCGGCATCTGTTCGTCGGGGTCGAGCGAACGGATCCGCTGCAGGAGCAGACTTTCGGCGGGCTTGCCGGGCACAATGGCAGCACCGCTTTTCCCCGGCGCTTTGGCTGCCGCTTCTACATCAAGCCGCAGGTCGCCCTTCCGGTGCTTTTCGTCCGGGCCATGACAATAGAAGCAGCGGTCGGACAGCAGCGGCAGCACCTCGCGGCTGAAATCCACCGGTTCCGCCCTTCCGGCGGCCGCCAGCAGCAGCGGGAACAGCGCCCATGTTCCCTGCGCAGGACATCGCGATCGCGTCATGGCCGTGAATCCATTGGAACGGCTGCCCTGCGCATCGTCAGACAGGGCAGCCGTTCCTCCGGAAATGATGGTTTACTTCTCGAGCGGATGGTCCTTGAGCAATTCCTCGGGGCTCCAGAAGATGGAACGGTCCTTGGTGGCTTCGCGCACCTTCTTCACGGTCTCGGCCTTCACGGGAGCGGCCTGATTGCCCCATGAATTGCGGACGTAGGTGAGCACCGCCGCGATTTCCTCATCCTTCAGAAGCGCGGCAAACTGCGTCATGGGCGGAATGCCCTTCGCGGGATCATAGGTTTTGCCATTCACTTCGATCGGGCCCCACAGGCCGTGGAGCACGAGTTTGGTGAGGCGTTCTTCCGATCCCGTGACCCAGACGCTGTTGGCCAGCGGCGGGTAGATCGGATCGAGTCCGGCCCCGGTCTTCTGGTGGCAGGTCGCACAATGTCCATCGCGCAGGAAGACGTTGGCACCGAGCGTGTACGCCTTGGCGTCGTCGCCGCTCAGGTGGGCGGGGACGTCGACTTTCACCTCGGCGACCGCTTCCTCGATCTGGGTGGCCATCTGACCCTTGGTCGGGTCGGCTGTGCCCCAGTGATGCTTGACGGTGGCGGCGGCCACGCGGGCGTGCTGATCCGGGGAATTGAGGACGGCTTCGAGGAGGTTCATGTCGCGCACGTTGTGCTGCTGGTGGAGCCAGAGGGCTTCGAGCAGGTGGTGCGCATCTTCCTTCTTCTTCGCATCGAACTGCTTCACCCATTCCTTGACGGCGGCGATGACTTCCCCGCTGCTGCGGCCGCTCAGTTCAACCCTTGTGCGGTGGCGGATGCCATCGACGGGATTCTTGAGGTGATCGAGGAGGACAGGAATCGGCTGTCCGGCGATGGCGACATTCTTCTGGAGCGGGCGGCCTTTGTTCACGAGGCGGTAGATGCGTCCATGGGTGTGGTCGCGGCGCGGG
>CAZSDE010000144.1:3504-8162 GCA_964605435.1 uncultured Akkermansia sp. | reverse complement strand
TGAAGACGAGGGTGCCTTCGTAGCGCTGCAGGGCGAGGATGAGTCCTTCGATTCCCCAGATGTCGAGGTGGGTGGTCGGCTCATCCATGAGCATGAGGTTCGGGGGATCGACGAGGAACTTGACGAGGTTGAGCCGGCTTTTCTCGCCTCCGGAGAGAACCTTGCATTTCTTGAAGACTTCCTCGCGGCGGAAGAGGAACGACCCGCGGATGGCGCGGGCGTCGTCGTCGCGCAGTTCCGGGGCGCAGCGCTTCAGTTCATCGAGAATGGAGCATTCCGGGTCGAGCGTATCGGCGCGGTGCTGGGAAAAGTAGCCGAGGCGGGCATTTGATCCGAGTCGGCGTTCCCCTTTGAGGATGGGGAGTTCGCCCGCGAGGATCTTGATGAGTGTGGATTTCCCGGCTCCGTTGGGGCCGACGAGGACCGTTTTCTCGCCGCGTTCGATTTCGAGATCGAGGTCTTCGTAGATTTTGCGGGAGCCGTAGGCCTGGTGCACGCCATTGAGCTGGATGATGCGCTGGCCGCTGCGCTGCGGCTGAGGGAAATTGAAGCGGAAGGCTTTGCGGAGCGGGGCGGGTTTGTCGAGCTTCTCCATTTTGGCGAGCTGCTTTTCGCGGCTCTGCGCCTGGGCTGCCTTGGAGGCGACCGAGCGGAAGCGTTCGATGAATTCCTGGATTTGTTCGATTTCTCGCTGCTGGTTGCGGTATGCCTGCATGGAGCGTTCCCATGCTTCTTCCTTCTGCTTGAGGTATTTGGAATAATTACCGGTCCACTGGGTGAGCTGGCCGTTGTCGATTTCGTAGATTTTCTCGATGATTTCGTCCATGAAGTCGCGGTCGTGCGAGATCATGAGGACGGCACCCGGGTAGTGTTTGAGGTAGCTGCGGAACCAGAGCAGCGAGAGGAGGTCGAGGTGGTTGGTGGGTTCGTCGAGGAGCAGGAGGTCGGGTTCGATGACCAGCAGCCGGGCGAGGTGAGCGCGCATGACCCAGCCGCCGCTGAATTCGCGGGCGGGGCGGGTGAAGTCCTCTTCCTTGTAGCCGAAGCCGCGGAGGATTTTGCGGGCGCGGGCTTCTGCCTGGGGATTCTGGAGGGCTTCGTGCTTGGCCTGGGCATCGAAGTAGGCAGGGGCGCTGACGTCGCCCCGGCTCTCATGTTCCTGGAGGATGGCCTCGAGTCGGTCCATTTCTCCGGCCTTGCCGGTGGCGATATCGAGGATGGTTTCGTCGCCGACTGGTTCCCCTTCCTGGGCGAGGTAGCCCAGGGATGTCCATTCGTCGCGGTTCACTTCGCCGGCGTCCGCGGTATCCGTGCCGAGAATGAGGGAAAAGAGGGTCGACTTGCCGGCTCCATTGGGACCGACGAGAGCCACGCGTTCCCCGTAGTTGACGGTCATGTCCGCGTTCTGGAAGAGGACGCGGGCGTTGAACGACTTGGCGACTTTGCGGAGGATGAGCATGGACGGGAGGAGTGGAGGGAAAGGGGCGGGGTGATGCTCCTCAGCGGGAGAGTCCGGCTTCGATGACGGCGATGGCGTTGTGGCTGTGGATGCTTTCGAGGTTCTCGGCTTCGGCGCGCCATGCGCGGACCCCGCGGAGACGGGCGGCGCGCAGACCGATTTCGCGGACAAGGTCCTCGACAAAGACAGGATTATCGTAGGCACGTTCCGTGACGAATTTCTCGTCCGGGCGCTTGAGGAGACTGAAGAGTTCGCAGCTGGCGGCTTCCTCTACGAGGGTAATGAGATGATCCGGCCAGATGGGTGAAGCCGTTTCGATCGTCAGCGTGGCGTGGCCGCGCTGGTTGTGGGCTCCGCGGTCGCTGATTGCCTTGGAACAGGGACAGAGTGTGCCGACCGGAACGCGGACCGTGGTGAGGAGCCGCGAGCGGCGGCCTGTGGCGACGGCTTCCCATGTGACTTCGTAGTCCATGAAGGCTTCGCGGCCGCTCACGGGGGCGCGTTTGCCGATGAACCATGGGAGAGAGAGGGTGACGTGTGCTTCCGTGGCATGAAGCCGGGAGCGCAGTTTTTTCGCAAGGCTGATGGCTCCGGCGGCATCGATGGCCTTGTGGGCGTTGTGCATTTCCTCCACAAAGCGGCTCATGTGCGTGCCGCGCTGGCTGGCTGGGACGCTGACGGTGAGCGCAGCTGTCACAATGCTGTGGAGCGAGCCACCGTCGGGCCTGGGAATGGACACGGGGTAGCGGAGGCTGCTGATGCCGGCGCGGGTGATCGCGAGATTGCGGGAATCCTTTTCGCTCTGGGTGTCTTTCAGGCTCATGAGGTGGGATCGCAGGAAAAGAATCAGGGGCGCAACGAGTTACGCCCCTGACGGAAAGACTTGGACTATTGCAAACCTGCCGATGGGCAGGATTGGCCCGTTACGGGGCGAGGTTGACGGCACGCGCCCGCTTGATTTCGCGGGTGATCTTGCGGTGCATCCATGCGGAAATTCCGGTGAGGCGGCGGGGAAGGATCTTGCCGGTTTCCGTGGTGAATTTCGCGAGATACTCCGGATTCTTGTGATTGAGCTTGTCGATCTTGATGTCGAGGCGGCGGCGCGGCATGCGCTTGTTCGCCTTGCGGAAGTTGATGAGACGCTGCGGGGTCTTCGGTTGCATGGGAAGGTAAGGTTGGCTGTGGGGGGCTGCGGATCAGCGGATTTCGCGGTGCACTGTCCGTTTCTGCATGGCAGGGTTGAACTTCACCTTTTCAAGGCGGCCCGGGGTACGGACGCTCTTCTTGTTGCGGGTGGTGACGTAGCGTGACGGGTTTTTCCCGGCGGCGCGGGCTTCCGTGCATTCGAGGATGATGATTTCGCGGGGCATGAGAGAGAGTAATGAATAGGGTCGATGAAAAAGGGAACGCTTAGGAATGATGACTGCACAGGAGCGCCATCCCAGGGCGGCGGGGCGGGGATGGTAGGTCAGTCATCCGACTTTTCAACTGTTTCTTTTCCGCCGTCTTCTTCCTCCTCGTCGTCGTCTTCGGAATCCATGAGTCCGAAGAGGGAACGGACCGAGCGGCGACCGCCGCTGGCGGAGACTTCGCGTTCGTATTCTGCCTGACAATCAACGGTGAAGCGGGCGAAAGGGCGGGCTTCGAGCCTTGCCTGGGGGATTTTCTCGCCGGACATTTCGCAGATGCCGTAGGTGCCTTGTTCGATGCGTTTGAGGGCTTCTTCGATTTCGTAGAGGGCGTCCTGTTCCTTGGAGAGGAGGCTGAGTGCGAAGTCGCGGTCGTAGGCGTCGCTGCCGGCGTCGGCCTGATGCATTCCGAAGGCGGAGGCTTCGCTGCCTTCTGCGCGGGCGCGGAGGGTTTCATTGGCCATGCCCGAGACGCTGTCGACGAGGGAGTCCTTCAGTTCGAGGAGGCGGGCCTTCTGTTTTTTGACGAAGGTGGCCATGGGGATTTCGGGGTCCGGGGTCCATTCCTCGCGGATGATGGTCCGCCTGGCGATCGGCAATGGGGTCGTTTTCGGGAACGGGCGGCCCGCGGGCTTTGTGGCAGTAGGTTTCCTGGCCGGCGCGGTGGGGGCGGCTTTTTTTGCCGGCGCCTTGGCGGCGGGCTTCGGGGCGGGGGCCTTGGGTGCAGGCGCGGGTTTTGCCGCTTTGGCGGGACCCTTGGCCGGCTTTGTGGAAGCCTTGACTGGTTTCGCTGGTGCCTTCGCTGGTTTCGCAGGAGCCTTGACGGGAGCCTTCGCTGGTTTCGCGGGAGCCTTCTGTGGTTTGGCTGGTTTGGCGGGTGTGGCTTTGCTCTTCACCGGAGCGGCCGCTTTCTTTTTCGAGGGTGCGGCTTTGCTGGCGGTGGCCGGGGCCGCTTTGCTGGCGGCTTTTTTGGCGGCGGGTTTGGATTTGGTTGGCATCGGAGGGACGTGACGATGGGGTTGAGGGGTCTGCGGGGGAAAGAGGGAAAAAGGGCCGCAGTCTGGGGATGGAAAAGGGGGCGGATCATTAGCGAGCGGGCGGGCCGTCGCAACTGCTTTTCGCCGTGGCTGGGTGGTCCTTGGGAAGCGGGTCGGTGCTGTGCTTGTGAAAACTTTCACAATCGCACTTGCGGAAGAAGGTCGGGTGGCCACCGTTCGCGGAGGCTGAAGAGAAGCCGAATTTTCCCATGGCTGACACGATTCTCACCAATGCTGCTTACGATTCCAAGATCGAGGGAAACATTATTTTCACGCGACTGGATACGGCGATCAACTGGATGCGGAAGAATTCGCTTTGGCCGATGCCGATGGGCTTGGCGTGCTGTGCGATCGAGTTGATGGCGACGGCGTCCAGCCGTTATGACATTGCGCGGTTTGGGGCTGAGGTGATGAGGTTTTCGCCGCGGCAGGCCGACGTGATGATTGTGGCTGGGACGGTGACGTACAAAATGGCTTTGGCGGTGAAGCGGATCTGGGATCAGATGCCTGAGCCGAAGTGGTGCATTGCGATGGGGGCCTGTGCGTCTTCCGGTGGGATGTACCGGAGTTATGCCGTGCTGCAGGGAATTGACCGGCTCATTCCGGTGGATGTGTATATTTCGGGATGTCCGCCGCGGCCCGAGGCATTGCTCGAGGGATTGATGCGGCTGCAGCGGAAGATCGAGGGTGAGGAGTCCTTTGTGGCGCAGAAGAGGGAATTGCTGGAATCGATCCGCAACGCCTGAGCATTGC
>CAZSDE010000144.1:0-3494 GCA_964605435.1 uncultured Akkermansia sp. | reverse complement strand
TCTTCTCGTCAGGGTGACCGCTGGTGTCCTTGATGGGATTGCGTCCCGCTGGGATTCAGTCCCTTTTGCTGGCTGCGACTGGCGAGAGGACGAATTCGGGGAGCCAGCCTTCGGTTCCCTGCTGATTGCGGCACCAGAGCCAGCCGCGGACTTCGCGGAGGGCGGTGACGGTTTCGCCGCGGACCACGGAGAGGTCGCGGGCGCTGAAGGGTTGGATCACGGTGGCGTGGGCGTTGTGGGAACGCTGGAGGATTTCGTTGGGAACGTAGCTGCCGCGGCCGTCGCTGGAAGTGACCCAGACCCAGCCTGGCCATGAGGGATCATCCGGGCCAGTGGTGACGGCATCGCCTGGGGAGAGTTGGAGGGGCGAGCGGTCTACGACCGTGTAGTCGCTATTGGCGGTGAACAGCCTTGTCATGCTCGCGAGCGTGACGGTGGGCGTGGGTGGTGCAATGGGAAAATGCGTGGTGGGTTCCAGCAGAGTCGGTGTGGCTGGTTCATGGATTCACTTTGGCGCGGACGCGCAGGAAGCGCTGCGTGCTGGCGGAGGTGGGTTCGGTGAGGCGTAGGGTGACGGCTTCCGTGCCATCGCCGAGGTTGGTGATGCTGGTGGTGGTGACGGCTTCCGGGGACCATGGGCCGGCTGGATGGGCGGCGGTTTCCGGGGACCAAGAGGTATCCGGGAGTCCGCGGCGGCGGACGAAGGTGAATTCGAGGAACTGGGAAGGTCCTTCGGTGACTGCGGTGGCGGAGGCTGGGTCCCTGCGGAGGTCGCGACCGAAGGCGTAGGTGGCGAAGTGCGACCAGCCGTCACCATCGGGATCGGCGTCGGGGTCCGACTGCTGATTGCCGCGCATCCATGCGGTGAGGGAGAGGAATTCCTGGCGGCCGGGGGTGCCGCCGTTGATCTGGGAGGGCTGCCAGTTGCTGCCGGCTTCCTGGGGATCCGGAGATCCAGCTGTGGGGGAGGGTCCGGCATAGACGAGTGAGATGCCGCCATTGTCTGCTTCGGCGGGCCATGGGGCGCGGTCATCGTAGGTGATGTCGTGGATGGCGTCGCCTGCACCGAAGCTGAGTTTCAGTTGTTCGCCTGCGTTGCTGAGGCTCTGGCCTTGTTGCCATGAACCGGCGACGGGGAGGCCTTGGCCGTAGCGTGCGGTGAAGGCAGGCAAATTGGCAGCCACCACGATGGAGGCTCCGGGAGCGAGCGTGGTTCCGGGTGCAAAATCGAAGTCGATGCCCTTGGTGAAGCGGACGCTGGTGAGGTCGAGGGAAGAGGTTCCGGCATTGGTGAGTTCCACGAATTCGAAATCGCTTTCGGTGAAGCCGGCGGCCGTCTCTGCGGCGGAAGGGGCCGCGGGTTTGTAGAGGATTTCGGAGATGAGGAGGAACTGCTGGAGGGATGCCACTGCGGTGCCGGGGGTTGTGGTGAACTGAGCGGGCGGGCTCCAGTGGCTGAAGCGTCCGGAATTGTCCTTGTAGCGGGCCCTGACGCGGTAGGTATGGCCGGGGCGGAGGGCACCGGCTGGAATGGTCATGGTGCTTGCCGGGTTGGTGATTTCGCCCGACGTCCAGACTTCCGTGGCTTCGAAGATGCGGTCGTCTGCTGCGTTGTAGTCCGGCGCGGTGGGGTCGGTGATTTCGCCGGCGCGCCACTGGATGGCTGCGAAGGTGGCAGGTCCCTGGGGATCGCTGAAGGCCGATGCCGAGAAGCGCAGGCCATCGACGGGGAAACCGGCGGTTCCGCGGTAGGAGATCGCGGGTGTGGCGGGCAGTTGTCCGGCATCGAGTCCGTCCGAGATGGCGTCGAGGTAGGCGGCGCGGCCTCCGGATCCGACGGCTGGTTCGCCTGCGATGGTGTTCCAGCCTGTGAAGCAGAACGCCTTCATGTCATCGGCCTTCGATGGCAGAGAGCGCCATGAAGCGGCACCGGGGGCGGGCCAGCGGGAGGCATCGGCCTGCCAGAAGCGGGCGAGTGTCGAGGTGGCGTCGTCGAGGATTTCGTCGACGGGGCCGCGGTTGCCGGGGTCGCTGCGGTGGAAGACGAGATCGCGGAATTCGCGGATGGCATTGCGGTGCTGGATCTGCATGCCCGCGCGGTCCGGTTTGGGCAGTTGCCATGTGGGGGAATCCGGGACGTCGTTGCGGTTGTAGAGGGCATTATTGACGAAGTCGAAGCCATTGTTCCAGTTCGGCCCGAAGCTGGCGTCCCAGTCGTACGGCATGAACCAGCATTGGCCGAGTGGTTCGGCACGTGAGCCGTCCGGGTTGAGGATCCCGGGGTGAAAGTACCAATAGAGGTTCTTGACGCGGTGGCGGCCGGTGGGTTCGATGAAGATGTCGTAGTGGCGGATGGCTTCCTGGACGGCGTTGTATTTGTACCACAGCGGCATGTGGACGAACTTCTCCATGTTGGCCTGCGGCGTGGTGGGATGGATATTGTAGCGGATGTTATCGAAATCCTCCGCGTGGTCCGGGGCACCCGGGGCCTGGTAGCGTTCATCCATTTCGCCATTCTGGATGTAATCGCTCATCTTGTAGAAATTCCCGCGGGGGAGGTTGCGTGCGGCGAGGAAGTTGCGTCCGTCTGGAAGTTCGAGAGCCTGGTAGAGGCCGAAGAAGTCATTGCCGGTGGTGGCGTTGGCGGATTCCGCGGCATTGCGGATGACGCGGAAATGGACCCAGTGATTGTAGGGCATGGGGATGCCCTGGAGGCCCCAGAGTTTTTCGCCGGCGCGGTAGGGCAGGCCCCAGTCGTAATCGCCTTTGTTTCCAAAGAGCTTATTGAAGAGCATGTCTTCCCAGTCGCGCGGGTAGGAATTGCCTTTGTTGTCCCGTGCGGCGAACGGGTAGCCGCGGGGGAACTTGAAGCGGAAGTGGCGTTTGCCTGCGCCGTTGTAGCGGCTGTTGCCGCCCCGGAGGCGGATCTCGACGTGATCGTAGACCTTGCCATCGTAGACGAGGGTGCCCTGGAAATTGTAGAAGCGGCGGGCGAGCAGGACGCTGAGCTGGTTGTTATTGGCGAACTGATCTGCTGCGTTGTAGGCCATGAGGCGGTCGAAGTCGGCTGACCGCATGATCCAGTGGTAGACGGGCAGGGATTCGAGGTCCTGCGGGATGGCGGTGAACTGGCCATTCGAGTATGGCGGGGTGCCATTGTAGACGAAGGCAGCGAAGTTGCGGGACGGGTCGTCGGCCACCGGTACCCGGCTGGATGATCCGGCTGTGTCGGTGGCGGCGACGCGGTAGCGGACGAGCGAGCGGTGGGGCTGCGGGGGAATGATGGCTGTGAAGATGCCATCGCCGGGCGTGTCGCCAGCGACCGATCCGTCATCGCTCATGGGAATGGAGGTCCATGCGGTGGCGGCTTCGAAGGCCGGATTGGGAAGTCTGGGGTAATCCGGGTTGGCCACGACATTGCTGAGAATTTCCGCATTGGAGCGGGGCAGTTCCGCGGGCAGGAAGGCACCGGGGGCGACGATCTGATAGAGGAG
>CAZSDE010000143.1:7623-8185 GCA_964605435.1 uncultured Akkermansia sp. | reverse complement strand
GGCTGGTGGTTCCATGGCTGGACTGCCGTGAAGGCGTTCGTGAACCGCGACTGCAATTTCACTGAACCTCTCTTCGTCGTCGTCATCATGGCCATCAGCGCCTCCCGGCCGGTCGTGCGCTTCGCGGAACATTGCCTCGCCATTCCCGCGATCCGGCTCGGTGGCGGATCCCCCGCCGCATGGTGGCTCCGCGTGCTCCCCGTGGCCCCGCTGCTCGGTTCGCTCATCACGGAACCCGCCGCCATGACCATCAGCGCTCTCCTCCTCGCTCAGCGCTTCTACGAACTCCGCCCCAGCCGCACCTTCGCCTACGCCACGCTCGGCCTTCTCTTCGTCAATGTCTCGGTCGGCGGCGTCCTCACCAATTTCGCCGCTCCCCCGGTCCTCATGGTCGCCAGCAAGTGGAACTGGAGTTCCGCCTTCATGCTCAAAACATTCGGTTCGCACGCGGTCATCTCCATCCTCATTTCCAACGCTCTCTACTTCCTGATCTTCCGGAAGGAATTCCAGCGGCTGGGCGATCCCAACGACCGCATCCAGGATGGTGAAGCTGGTCGCTACT
>CAZSDE010000143.1:7067-7613 GCA_964605435.1 uncultured Akkermansia sp. | reverse complement strand
CGAGCGCACGACCCGCATTCCTCTGCGCGTCACCCTCACGCACCTCGCCTTCCTCGCATGGACGGTCTACGCGAGCCACTACCCGGTCCTCTTCATCGGCGGTTTCCTCTTCTTCCTCGGATTCCTGCAGGCTTCCCACGAACATCAGAACGCTCTCAGCATCAAAGGCCCCCTTCTGGTCGGATTCTTCCTCGCCGGCCTCGTGATCCACGGACGCTGCCAGTCATGGTGGCTCGAACCAGTCATGAACAATGGACTCGGACCATGGTCCCTCGCCCTCGGATCCGCCGCCCTCACCGGTTTCAACGACAACGCGCTCATCACTTTCCTCGCCTCGCAGGTTCCCGGCCTCACCGACTCCCTCAAATACGCCGTCATGACCGGAGCGGTCGCCGGCGGAGGCCTCACGGTCATCGCCAACGCCCCCAACCCAGCCGGCCAGGGCATCCTCAAGAATTACTTCAACGACCGCATCAATCCGCTTGGTCTCCTCGCGGCCGCTCTCGCCCCCACGGTGATCGTGCTGGTCATCTTCATGATGTTCTG
>CAZSDE010000143.1:0-7057 GCA_964605435.1 uncultured Akkermansia sp. | reverse complement strand
CAGCGCGACCGCACCAGCAACCGTCCCGCTTCCCCAGGCCCTGCCATCTGGCAGACCATGCGTTCCCGTTCGCCGGCAATGGCCCGGCTCAGCACCGTGAACGGCGCGGCACTCCAGTTGCTTCCGTCGGGCGAGGTCTCCATGAGGAATTCCACATCGTCGCCCGCAAGGCGGCGCGTCACGGTCACATCCCACGACCCATCCGCACCCCGCAGCGCGATCGGAAGATTCCCAATCCCGGGCACGGACGGATCGGATGCGGTGGCATATTCCAGCAAGGCACCCAGCCCGTCCCCATCGCGGTCTTCCTCATCCGACAGGATGCCCGCAGCCAGTTTCCACGATCCATAGTCGTCGCCATCATTCCCAAGCGGCGAACCATTCGGCTGAGCCGAAAGCCGCCACGCAAGGGGATCGCCCGCAGGCATGGCGGGATCAGGCCGGATCCTCACCAGACTTCGCCCGCCGCCATCAGCCTCGGCAGGCCACAGCCCACCAACCCCGTACGCAAAGCGGAAAATCGTTTCCCCGGAAGCAGACACAAGAGTCACAGTCTCCCCGGAATTACTGAGACGGTCGCCCGCATATTCGCCAGCCACCGAACCGAAGCCAATCTGCGGATAGCGCACCGCAAAAGCGGCACGGTTCGCCACCACAATGACCCGCTGCCCCGGAGCCATCACGGTTCCAAGGGGAAACACGAAATCGACGCCCTCGGTGAAGCGGCTGCCGGACAGATCGACGGGTTCCACTCCCGCATTCCGCAGCTCCAGAAACTCAAAGTCATCGGCGTCCCGGAATCCTGCCGCCATTTCACCGGGGGTGGGGTCGCCGGGATGATAATGCAGTTCGCTCAGCACGACGCTGGCTGCCGCCGCAGGCTGTCCCTCGAAGTAATAGCCAGTCGAGGGCGCACTCCATCCCGTCGCCTGCTTCACCCGGGCGACCAGCTGCACACTTCCGCTTACAGGCACAGCCGAACCACTCGCAATCTCCAGTGCCCCGGGCCGCACCCCGCCGCCCGGCAGCCGCGGATCCCGGCCGTCCAGCATGGCGTAGATCACCCCGCCCGCCGGAGCCGTCAGCACCACCGAAGCAGCCTGCCCGCCAGCCGGCACACGCTGCGGCCGCACCGGAAACTGCGCATCCAGCCAGGCCGTCCGCCGCTTCAGCCAATCCCTCACAATGTCCATCTCGTCACGGAACGATCCCTGCGTGCCCGCATCAGGCCCGTCCCGCGGAGGCGTGGCCGTCCACTTCGCGTAGTTCCGCACGGCCGCTTCACTCAGTTGTCCCTCGAATTCACTCACGAGTCCCGTGAGAGCCGCATCCTGCAGAATCACATCGCGCAGCGCAAACCAGCGGTCCGTATACGCCTGCCAGAAATCCGGATCAGTCCACAGGTACTTCCACCATCCCCATGTCAGAATGTCCGTCGCCGGCTGCGCCGCACTCCAGCCCAGCGGACTCGTGCTCCGCGAATCGGTCGAACCAATCGTCCGGTCAAAATCCCAGATCGGTCCGGCCACCAGCTTTCCATTCCTCGGCTTATGCATGTATGTGCTCAGCCGGAAACAGTCGGCATTCGCCGCGAGAATATTGAGCAGGCCGTGGTCCACCCACGAATCGCGGTCAATGTAATCAGTATAGTGCAGTCCCGTCGCCGGATTCTTCCGGTCGGGCTGGACCACAGCATCCTCGAAGGCCTGAATGTAATTGCGGATGTACGCCGACTGTGCCGCGGGAATCACCGGTCCCGGCAGGGGAACTTCCTCCGGGTAACCATAGTTCAGCCGCACCTCGCTGCCGAATGGTTCTGTAAGCGGGAAATTCCGCGACGTCACCCAGCCACTGGTCCCGGGATCAAGCCGGTCCACCTTCACAATGTACCCTCCCGTCACATCATCCCCGCTCAGGTCGTTCTTATCAAGCCGCTCCACCGCAATCCGCTCGCTCCCCCGCTCAGGCTTCTCCATGATGGCATACACCCCCATGTAGTCGCCCGGATAATCAAGCGCCCCTCCGTTCGTGTTGGCAAACACTTCCACAAACCTCCAGCGCGGAGCCCAGCGCCCAATCCGATTGCTGATTTCATACATGAACGGATTCCGGATCATCCCGCGGTCGAAATCATAATTGCTCTGCAGAATCCAGTCGGCTTCTTCCGCCATCCCCAGCACAGGCACAGGCATATCCTCATCCTTCTCGTCCCACGCCTCGATGTTCATGCTGTACTTCGGCCAGCCAGCCGATGACGAACCGCGCACCACCATGCGGCCACGCACCGCCAGCACTGGCCGGTTCGTCAGCGCCGTCCGGTTCTCGGTGGCCGCATCAGGCGTGAACATCGTCCAGTACATCGGACGGTTCGCATCTGGCCGGCCCGCCCCGAAATTATCAACCACCACCACCGGCAGGTTCGATCGGAAGGTGGCCGCCGCAGTCCCGAGCTTCACGTAGGTTTCCGACCGCACCAGTCCCGGCGCAAAGCCGGGCGCGGTTTCATAGGCCCGCGCCCGCACCATGGTCGTCGCCGCCACCGTGATCGGTCCAGTGTACAGAGTCGACGTCGCCGTCGGTTCACTCCGGTTGAGCGTGTAGCGGATCTGCGCGGTGGGCGAGGCCGTGCTCAGGGCCACGATCACGGATGCTCCCGCAAAGGTCTGCGTGGGTTCACTGAAGATGACGTCACCAGCCGGTGCGCCCGCCGCTGTCGTGTTGGCGGCTCCAGGCGTCGGCACGGCGAACGGCGCATACGCTCCGGTCCCGGGCACGATTCCATACGACCAGTACTCGGGCACCGCAGGATACGCAGGCGACCACTGCTGGCTCACGGTGACTCCATCCGGCTGCACCAGCGCAAGGAATTCCCCAGCCCCAGCGAGACGGAAATCCGTGTGCAGTTCGCGTCCGCTCACCGCCCGGTTCTTGCCGGACGCAAACACCACCAGATAACCACCGCCGGGAATCAGAGTCGGCTCGGGAAAACGCCAGCGCCTCAGATTGCCAGGCGCATCGCTCAGATACCAACCACCCACATCAATGGCCGTGGCCCCGGGATTGTGCAGCTCGATCCAGTCCTGCGGTTCCCCATCAGCATCACAGAAGGGCTTCGGATCGTCATTGTCCGTCGCCGCCACAAATTCATTCAGCAGCACCGTCACCGGCACAAAGGCGGTCGTCGTGAACCGCACGCTGTCCGAAGCCCACACCACCCCAGCCGCATTCTCTCCGCGCACCCGGAAATACACGGACGCATTCTGCGCCAACCCAGTCACCAGTGCTTCAAAATCGCCACTCTGCAGCCCAAGATCCAGCGACGCCGCCCACGCCCCCGCATCCGTCCCGCCATCCGCGGGACCATGGAAAATCCGCACCACCGTCGGCGCATTGCCCGTGGACACCACCCGACCCGACAGACGCGCGGAAAACGCATTCACCTGACTCGCTTCTCCATTCTCGACCACAGGCAGCGCGGCCACCGGTGTCGTGAAACGACCGGACGACGGCGACCACACTCCACCCGCTTCGTTGACCCCGAAAACACGGTAGAAATAATCACGCCCGGAACCAAGCCCGCCAATCACCGCAGTCCCCGTCGCCGCCACGGCTCCCAGCGGAACCTGCTGCTGCCATGCCGCCGCATTGGTGCCGCCATCGGTGGATCCATAATACAAGGTCACCACCGGAGCCCGGCCACCCGTACTGACCACCCGCGCACCCAGCCGCGCCGTGCTCACGGTCACCTCGGAAGCCGCCAGATTCTCAATGACCGGAGCCGCCACCGCGGTGGCAAAATCCCGCGACGCCGCCGCCCACGAGGTCCCCGCCGCATTCACCGCCCGCACGGTGTACCAATATCGGGTGAATGGCTGCAGCCCGCTCAGCGGCACCCGGAAAACCCCGCTCTGCGGCCCCAGCGCCACAGCATGCGCCCACAACCCAGGCTCGCTGCCTCCATCCACCGGACCATAAAACAAAGTCACCTCGGGCACCGCAATTCCCGCCCGCGTCACCTCACCACCCACCTCGGCTCCCTGCGCCGTCACCCCCGACGCCGCCCCGGCAACCACCGCCGGCGCATCCAGATTCACATCCCGGTAGAAGATGATTTCCTGAATCCCGGAATTGTTCGCCGCTCCCGCCGTCGTGAGCGCATCAAACCTCACATAGCGCGCCGAGACCGCAGGAAATTCCCGCGCAAATCCCCAGCCCGCACTCCCACTCGTGAAATCCAGCGACGTATCCCCCCCATCGCCAAACACGGCATCATTCGAAAATATCAGCCGGAACGACAGCGTTCGGTCCACCGCCGGAATCCGATCGAAGAAATCAAAGCCACTCACCGGCTGCACACTCCCGAAATCAAAGTCCACATACATCCCCGCTCCCAGACTCAAACAGGCATACTCAAAACTCCCCCCGCGCCCGGCATTCCCATTCACCGCATTCACCGCCGCATACGACGCATTGAACGGTGTCGCCGACCCCACCACGGCCACCGGCAGCACTGCCTTCCCCACCCCCGTATTCAGAAACTTCATCTCCGCCGATCCCAGATTGGCAGACGAACCAGTCGAAGTCCCCACTTCCCACCGCACATAACGCGCCGTCGTCGCCGGAAAACTCTGCACCAACCCAGACGCATTCGACCCGGATACCGCAAAACTGTGCACCGTATCCCCAGCATCAAACACCGCATCCACACTGAAAACCAACCGCGAAACTCCTATGATGTCAGCCGCATTCGCCCGCGCCACCATCACAAAACGATCAACCGTGACCGCCGCTCCGAAATCAAACTGAATCCATGTCCCCGCCGCCGTCGCAAATGCCGGACCCGCCCCGCGCCCAGCCGAAGCATACTCATTCATCGTGCCGTCAAAGACATTCGACGCCGGAAAGGAACCGCTGAAGGCCGCCGCCGATGCCGTAATGGTCGGATTCGGCAGCACACCAGCAAGAGTTCCCAGTCGCATCAGCATGCCGCACACCACGGCCCACCAGAGGATTCGTCGCTTGTTCATAAGGAATCAGAGGTTGTCTGCGCAGCCGGCTCCCCCGCAGGGAATTCAGGGATAATTTCGCCAGGATCGGCCCTGAACGAATCAGGAACAGTCCACGCTGACAAGCTTCGAATCCCTTTCGCCCACACGCATCCCCGCATTGCACCAGCACACCAGCCACCCCATCATCCCCACCTCATGGAAAGGCGCCTGCTCCCTCACGATCTCCGCTCGCACCGCTGGTTCGGTCCAGATGACCTCCGCTCGTTCGGCCATCGCTCCCGCACCAAACAAATGGGATACGGCACAGCCGACTTCGCCGGAAAACCAGTCATCGGCATCCTCAACACATGGAGTGATCTCGCCACCTGCCACACCCACCTCCGCGAACGGGCCCAGGAAGTGAAACGCGGCGTCTGGCAGGCCGGCGGCTTCCCGCTCGAGATTCCCGTGACGTCCCTCAGCGAGATGTTCATGAAGCCCACTTCCATGATGTTCCGCAATCTGGTCGCCATGGAGGTCGAGGAAATCCTCCGCTGCCACCCGCTCGACGGCGCGGTCCTCATGGGCGGATGCGACAAAACCACCCCGGCCCTCCTCATGGGTGCCATCACCATGAACCTCCCCTGCGTCTACCTTCCGGCCGGGGCCATGGTGCGGGGATGCTGGCGCGGCACCACTCTCGGATCCGGCTCGGATGTCTGGAAATACTGGGACGAACGCCGCGCCGGAAACCTCGATTGTGATGGCTGGACCGAACTCGAAGACGGCATCGCCCGCAGCCCCGGCACCTGCATGACCATGGGCACGGCCGCCACCATGATGTGCGTCGCCGAAGCCCTCGGTCTCTCCCTCCCCGGTGCCTCGGATATCCCCGCCGTCCACGCCGCCCATGCCCGCATGGCCACCGCCTGCGGCCGCCAGATCGTCGATCTGGTCTGGGCCAATCTCCGCCCGTCGGACATCCTCACGATGGCCTCGTTCGAAAATGCGATCACTGCCTTCATGACCCTCGGCGGCAGCACCAACGCCATCGTCCACATCATCGCCATGGCCCGCCGCGCCGGCATTCCCCTCGTCCTCGAAGACTTCGACCGCATCTCGCGCCGCACCCCGGTCATCGCCAACCTCCGCCCAGCCGGTCAGCACCTCATGGAACACTTCCACGACGCCGGCGGCCTCCGCGCCACCCTCGCCCAGATCCGCCACCTCCTCCACACCGACGCCCTCACCGTCACCGGCCAATCACTCGGCGAAAACATCGCAGACGCCGAAGTCTTCCACCCCGATGTCATCCTGTCGCCACAGAACCCGCTCGCCCCAGAAGGCGGTACCTTCATCCTCCGCGGCAACCTCTGCCCACACGGAGCCGTCATCAAACCCGCCGCCGCCAACCCGGACCTGCTCACCCATACCGGCCCCGCCCTCGTCTTCGATTCCTACCCGGAACTCAAGAAGGTCATCGACTCGGACGACCTCGACGTCACCCCGGAAACCATTCTCATTCTCCGCAACGCCGGTCCGCTCGGCGGCCCCGGCATGCCAGAATGGGGCATGCTCCCCATCCCGAAGAAACTCCTCAAAGCCGGCATCCGCGACATGGTCCGCATCTCGGACGCCCGCATGAGCGGCACCAGCTACGGCACCTGCATCCTGCACGTGGCCCCGGAATCCGCAGCGGGTGGCCCGCTCGCCCTCGTCCAGACAGGCGACCTCATCCAACTCGACGTCCCCAACCGCTCGCTCGAACTCCTCGTCAGCGACACGGAACTCGCACGCCGCCGCAGCCAGTGGTCGCCACCACCACCGAAATTCTCCCGCGGCTACGGCCAGCTCTTCCTCAACGAAATCACCCAGGCCGACGAAGGATGCGACTTCCGCTTCCTCGCCACCCATGCCCCCAATCCGGAACCGGATATCTTCTGATCCACCGTCCGCAGAATGCCGGCGCCTCAGCTCAGCGGCACTTCCTCCGCAACCACGCCACCGTCTGCATCCGTCTCCGCCACCGACTGGGCCAGCCGGGGATGACTCAGGTATTCCTGTGCCAG
>CAZSDE010000142.1:3053-8203 GCA_964605435.1 uncultured Akkermansia sp. | reverse complement strand
CTGGAACGAGCGGCGGAAGTAGGAGGTCACGGGGGTGGACGGGAGTTCCGTGATGCGGAGTTCGTCGTTGGTCGTGAGGCGTCCATCGCCGCTGAAGTAGACCGCGCTTTCTGGGTTGGCGAAGTCCATGGGGGAACGGTTGCCAGCGGCGAGGGCTGCGATTTGAGAGGCTGAGAGGGGCCGGTCCCAGATGGCGACGTCGTCGAGGGCTCCGTTCATGTAGCCAGTGCCGTCCCCGCCCCATGCACCGATGGTGAGGGGCGTTGCCGGGTTGCTGTTCATGGGAGCGCCGTTGGCGGAGCCTTGAGCAACGCCATCGATGTAGAGTGTGCTGCCGTCGGGCCCGAAGGTGACGGCGATGTGGCGCCATGCTGTGCCGATGGCAGTGGAACTCGTGACGAGGGCGGGGGCTGGGCCGCCCGACTGACGCCAGACGAGACGGGCCGTGGCTGGGTTGCTGGAATTGAGGGCGAGGATGGTATCCGAGAAGGCTCCATTGGCCTGGCGGGACGTGATGGCTCCGAAGGTTCCGCAGCAGTCCGCGTCCTGAGTGACGGCATTCCAGCGGGCCCAGAGGCTGATGGTGCCGGCGGCGGCGGCGTTGAGTCCTCCGCCCCCGGGGATGCTGAAGAACTGGGTATTGCCACTGAAGGCGACTGCGGCACCGGTTGTGCCGGTGCGGTCCGTGGTGGCGGTGGGAATTCCGGTGGGGACGCCATTCGCACCCCGGGTGGCGGTGGCATTCCCGTTGAGGGGCCAGTAACCCACGAGCGAAGCCGAATTCAGTCCTGCCCAGCCGGTTTCGTCGAATTCAGGTTCCTTCCATGCGGATCCGCGGTCGGTGCCCGAGGCATCGTAGCGCCAGAGGGCATTGAGGGGGATGAGGGATCTCGAGGTGATCTTGGTATCCGGGAAGTTGCGGCCCCCTGGGGTGCCGCCGGATACGATGCTCGGTGTCCAGAGGGCGGGATCGTCGCTCGGGGTTCCGGGATCGCGTTTGGCGAGAGAGGCGCCCGATCCATCCGGGGCGACCGGCCAGTCGCCTCCGTCCCGGTAGTCGAGCCGGTCCATGAGGCGGTCATTGAGGTCGCGCAGTTCGAGGCGTTCCCCGGCATTCGCAAGATTTCCCGAGAATGGGCCGAGGACGGTGGAGAGGCCGGTGGCGGATCTGACGGCGTCTGGGTTGGCGGCGATGACGAGGTAGCCCCCGGCTGGGATGATGGTTCCCTCCGGGAAGCGGAAGCGCACGGCTTCGCTGAGTTGCCAGTTCGACAGGTCGATGTCGATGGCCATCTGGTTATGGAGTTCGATCCATTCCCCGGCCTGGTAGGAAGCGGGCGGGTGGTAATGGAGTTCGTTGAACACGACGACGCTGTCGGCGGCGGTGGCCGCGGTGGCGAGAGACGACAGCAGGGCAGCGCAGAGAAGGGGAGCACGCATGGGATGGCGTGTGATTTCATCTGATCCGCGGTCCGAGTACAAACAAAATCCTGCGGGAGGGCCATGGAAGCCCGGGAGCCTCTGCCCCTCGGCGGTGGTCAGAACCTTGTGATGGCGAGGCGGAGGAAGCGGTTCGGGGACGGAGCGACGCGGAGGGTGACGGTGCGGAGGGGGCTGGCCTCGTTCGGGGAATCGCTGACGACCTCGATGCCATCGGCGAGCGGGCCCGGAGGAAATGTTCCGCCGGGGAGCACGGGCGGTCCGGCCGGGGACCATTGGAGGAGGTTCGTGGAGCTTTCCAGTTGCCAGCGGAGGTCGCCGGGGCGGGAATCGCGGGAGAAGCGGAGTTCGGGTCCTGAGGCCACGGGGTCGAACGGGTTGGAGTGGTTCCGGGAGCGTGGGTTGGTACCGAAGGCATATTCGAGGACATTGGGTAGTCCGTCGCCGTCGGCGTCTTCCCGGTCGTTGGCCGGGGCTCCGGGGAGGAGATCCGGGAAGTACTGAGCGAGCCATGATTCCCGGAAGGAGGGGGCGGGGGCGTCCGTCCATGCGATTTCGAGGGAAGGGCGGGCAGCGGGATCCGGGTGGGATCGGCTCGCGAAGCGTTTTGCCGAAACCGTGCGGCTGGGACGGTTGGTGGTGTCCGCAGGGTCGCGGAGGATCCAGCCATGATTGCCGGCGGGATTGGCGAGCCACGACTGGACATCCGCGAGCAGGCCGGGCCCTGACCATGCATAGCGGTTGTTGCCGTCGACTGACGTGGTGCTGGAAGCCGCCGGGAGGAAATCGCCACCGGGGTTTGTCCAGAGTCGGTCGGGGAACGAGGCGTGGGTGAACGTCGCGTCTGCGGGGGCGGCGACCGTACCGGCACCGCCGGGATTTCCGGCGTCCGAGGATCCTTCCGACCATGGCGTCGTGAGCGGCTGGAGTTGGAAGGGGAAGGGGCCGACAATTGTCTTGTCCATGGTGAGGCGCAGGGTGGCGGAATCCACGCGGGCTGTGGGTGGGATGGACGAGAGGTCGAATCCGAGGAGGGCGCGCCGGTGGTAGAGGGAATTTGTGCCTGCGGTGACCCCGCTGAAGAGCCATGCGCCCGCGCCATTGGCGAGCGCTCCGTTTTCTTCAAAAAGCGTGGCGTCGCGGGTGGGAGTCAGGGTGACGTTTCCGGCGCGGACTGGCACAAGGCGGTAGACGCCGCCGGCCGGCCGCCCATTGGCCATTTCGAGGACACCGGCGGTCGTTTTGGTGCCGACGTAGAGTTCACCGGATTCGTCTTCGCCGAGCGTGAGGACACGGAGGGCGAAGGGATTTCCCTGGGCGAGGGGAATGGCTTGCTCGAGCAGGAATCGGCCGCTGAGCGGGGCAGTTTCCTGAAGCGACATGAGGCGGCCGCTGGAGACACCCGAGGTCGCCCCGTAGTCGCCGAAGACATAGCGGCCGCGGAGTTCCGGGATGGCCTGACCGCGGTAGACATAGCCACCGGTGACCGAGAGACCGAGGGCAGGGAGGCCGGCTGATGGGGAGATGCCCGGGTGCTGGTACTGGGCGATGGGAGCGATGAGGTTTGCTGGTGCCGTGGGCATTCCGGAGGAGAACGAAGTGGTTTCCGTGCCTTCGCGGTAGCGCCAGCCGTAGTTGCCGCCGCGGCTGATGAGATTGATTTCCTCGATGCGGTCCTGGCCGACATCGGCGGCGAAGAAGCGGTTGGTGCCGCCGGGCCGGGAATCGAAGCTGAAGCGCCATGGATTGCGGAGGCCGAAGGCGAAGATTTCGGGCCGGGCTCCCTGCTGGGAAGCGAACGGATTGTCGCCGGGGATGCCGTAGGTGCCGCCTGGGCCATTGGAACCGAAGGGATTGATGCGGAGGATTTTGCCGAGGAGGCGGCGCAGGTCCTGGCCATTGCCGAGGGCATTGGTGGGACGGCTGGCGGTGCCGCCCGAGTGTCCCGCAGAAGAATCCTCGCGGCCGCCGCCGTCGCCGGAAGCAATGTAGAGAAAGCCATCCGGCCCGAAGGCGAGCTGGCCGCCATTGTGATTCGACTGGGGCTGATTGAAGCGGAGGAGGGTCCGGTGCGAGGCGGGATCGGCCGCGTCCGGGTTGGTGGCTGAAACCATGTACTCGGCAAGGACCGACATGTGATTGACCGGGTCCGTCGTCCCAAGGATCGGGTCGGTTTCCGCGGGAAGGTCGGACGGGGCGCTGTAGTAGACGTAGAATTTCCGGAAGCCCGGCGCATTGGGCGCATGGAATCCCGGGGCGAAGGCGAGTCCGAGGAGGCCGCGTTCCGAGTAGCCGCTTGCTGGAATCATGCCCTGCATGCGAGCCGTGAGGTCGAGAAACGGTTCGGGAAGCACGTGTGCTCCGCGCATGACCCAGATACGGCCTGGTTGGTCGCTGATGAAGAGTCGTCCCGTGCCGTCGTTGGCATGGGTGATGTTGGTGGGTGCGTGGATGTGGCCGAGGAGGACGGGCTGAAGCGAGAGGAGCGGCGAGGGAGTGAGGGTCGGTGCGGGGGAAACAGCGAGGGAGAAGGACTGGGTGGTCGATGCGCGTGAGTGACCGAGCGAAGAGGTGGCTGAATCGGTAACGCGGAGGGAGACCGGGTACGATCCGGCCGAGCCCGTCGGGGGTGTGCCGCTGAGCCGTCCGGCGCTTGTCATCGAGAGCCATGCGGGTGCTGAAACGAGGGAGAAAGTGAACGGGTTGCCTTCCCGGTCGGTGGCGGTGGCCTGGTAGGAAAGCGGCAGGCCTTCCTCCGCGGATGTGGGCGGTGTGCTGGAGATGGTGGGTGGGGCATTGCCCGGGTTGGTGGGGACCGTACCCGGGGCGACGGTGCCCGAGCCGGTGGAGTCGCCCAGTTCCGCGCCATTTCCGACGCCATCTCCATCCGAGTCCGGGGAGGCGAGGGCAGCCGACCAGAAGGCGGCGGTGGTGCCTTTGTTGGCGGCCGGCAGAGCCGCCCAGACTGCCTCGCCGAAGGCCGTACGGGATCCACCGCCCGAGGGATTGTTGTGGCAGGCAGCGCAGCCGACCGTGCTGCCGCTGGGAATCTGGCTGGTGCGCCATGAGCGGGCTTGGGCAGCAGAGCAAAGGGAAACCGCGAGCGCGAACGCCGGGAAATGCAGGTTTAAGCGGGCGTTCATGTCCACCCTACGTCCGTGAAGCGGCAAGGGATTCCCGAAGGCGCGGAAGGTGAGCGCAGCTGCGCCTCAATTGACCACGCGGGTAGCCGCCTGTGTCTTGAGCCATTCTTCGCGTTTGCGGACGAGTTCCTCGTATTGGCGGCGGATGCGTTCGTTGTTGCGGGCGTCCTTGGTGAGGAAGGAATTGTTGCTGCCGTAGCGGCTCCATGGACCATCCGGCACTTCGGATTCGTCGCAGAAGCGCCAGTCGCAGCGGGCCCCCGAGGTGATTCCGAGGAAATCGCGGACAGCGGGGGAAACATCGAGTCCGGCCCCGTTGTTTTCGCGGTTCACGGGGGGGTTGCCCCCGAAGACATACTGGTGGTCATCGGTGGTGAATGGTCCGCAGTCCTGCCATTGGGCGAAGCAGGTTTTGTTGCCTGAGCGGATGGCGATCCAGACGTCCTTGCAGACGCTTTTGGCACCTTCCGCCTTGCGTTGCTTGTACCATGGAATGCGTGAAGCAATCACCGGGTTGGTGATGTCGTTGAAGGGGCGGATCTCGTTGAGGGCGAGGTAGGCGCCGTT
>CAZSDE010000142.1:1995-3043 GCA_964605435.1 uncultured Akkermansia sp. | reverse complement strand
AAAAGGGATTGAGGCCCGGCGTGAATCCTTTCGGGCAGAAGTCCCATGTGCGGGTGCTGCGGTCCGGGTTGTCGTACCCCCCGTAATTGAGCTGCCATTCCATGTCCCAGCTGCTGGCGTGATTGGGCACCGGGTTGTTCTCCGAGGGTTGTTCCCCGATCCAAAAGATCGTGGTCACGATTTCCTTGCGCCATGGGAATTTGGGAGCGGCGTCGCGGGCGCGGGTCGGAGCGTACACGCGCGGCATGGGTGCGACCGCTCCGATGGCTACGCCGGCTCCGGTGGCGGCGGGTGTCGGTTTGGGGGATGGCTTCGGAGCAGGCTTCGGAGCCGGTTTTGCCGTTGGTTTTGCCGTTGGCTTGCTGGATTTGGCAGGCTGTGCTTTGGCGGGCGGCTTCTTTTTCGATGGAGACGACGATTGGGCGGAGCAGGGGGAGGTCGCTGAGGTCAGGGCGACGGCGGCGGCGAGGAGGAAGCGGAGAGCGGTCGTTGCTGGTATCATCCTTTGGGGGAGGAGGGTCTGGGGAAGGGTGCCTTCCTGGTGGTGGTGGTGCAATGGAGAAACGGCGGGGGTGAAGAGGGGATGAAAGCGGTGCTGTCCGCGGGGCGTTTGCTGGTGATGATGACAAGGCGGACAATTCTGCAGGTGGCTGGGGCGATGGTGCCGGGACTGATGTGTGCGGCGGAAGCTGGAGGCGGTAGCCGCGTTCATGTTTCTGCCAATACCTATGGATGGGGAACGTATGCCGGGCGGGATGGCCGCGGGTTTTCGCAATGGAGTGACGAGGCGCTGGGGCAGATGGCGGCGGCGGGGCAGAGTGGCTTCGAGCCCAGCGTGGGGGATGTGCGGGAATTCGATGGTCTTGGCGACAAACTGAAGCGGCATGAGCTCGAGATGCGTTCGGTCTACGTCGGGACGCGGCTGGAGAATGAGGAATCGGTCCGTGAGAGTGTGGCGAAGGTGCGTGCGGTGGCGGCCGGGGCGGCGGCGCTCGGCGGCCGGATTGTTGTCACCAATCCCGTGCCGGTGCCCGATGCGCTGCGGGGG
>CAZSDE010000142.1:0-1985 GCA_964605435.1 uncultured Akkermansia sp. | reverse complement strand
CGACGACCGGTTGCGCTGGCAGGTGGAAGGATTGGATCGTCTGGGCGAAGCCGTGGCGGCCGAGGGCATGGTGCTGGCGCTGCACCATCACGATGCGGAACTGCGGGCTGGAGCGCGGGAATTCCATCACGGGCTGAGCCGGACTGATCCTGCGAAGGTGAAGCTGTGCCTTGATGTGCACTGGGTGTACCGTGGCTGTGGAGATTCCGGTCGGGCGGTCGATGACGCTCTCGAGCGGTATGCCGGACGGGTGGTGGCGCTGCATCTGCGGCAGTCGCGGGGCGGTCGCTGGAGCGAAGTCTTCACGGGAGCAGGCGACATCGATTACGGGAAGGTGGCCGGATTCCTGCGGGAGCGGAAGATTGAGCCTTTGCTCATTCTGGAGCAATGCATCGAGCAGGGAACCCCGCACACCATGGATGGATTGGCTGCGCATCGGGCCGGGGTTGACGAGGTGCGGCGGATCTTTGCCTGACAGAAATTCCGCTGGAGCGTACGCTGAGGAGATTGACGCCCTGTGGCCAATCTGGCAGTCATGCGGCCATGATCCGGATTCTGATTTCCCTGAGTTTGCTGGCGATGATTGCTTTTGATGTGCGTGCGGCTGGCGAGGCCGAACCGCTTTGGCCCGGGAAGCCGCCCGGTGCCCTTGGAGAAGGCGGTGCGCATGCGCCGACCCTGCAGTTCTTCCCCGCTGATGCTGCCAAGGCGACTGGAGCGGTCATGGTGGTCTGTCCGGGTGGTGGCTATGGCGGGTTGGCCGACCATGAAGGGACGGGCTATGCGGAATGGCTGGCGGGAGAAGGGGTGGCTGCCGTGGTCCTGCGCTACCGTCTGGGCAGTGCCGGATACCGTCATCCCGTCATGCTGAACGATGCCGCCCGCGCCGTGCGCACCGTGCGTCACCGGGCCGCCGAGTGGAAGGTGAATCCGGGCATGGTGGGCATCATGGGATCGAGTGCGGGCGGGCACCTTGCGTCGACGGTGCTCACGCATTTCGATGCCGGGAAGCCCGGGGCGGAAGATCCGGTGGAGCGGCAGAGTTCGCGTCCGGATTTCGGGGTGCTTTGCTATGCCGTGATTACGATGGGTGAGCACACGCATGGAGGGTCGAAGCGCAATCTGCTCGGCGACCAGCCGTCGGCGGAACTGGTGGCACTGCTTTCCAATGAGAAGCAGGTCACCAAGGAAACGCCGCCGTGCTTTCTGTGGCATACCTGGGAAGACACCGCCGTGAAGGTGGAGAACACGCTCGATTTCGCAGCCGCACTCCGGCAGCATGGGGTCAAGTTCGACCTGCATGTCTACCAGCAGGGACGGCATGGCATCGGGCTGAGCCGCGGAGAAAACGGGGCGGCTCCCGGGCAGGTGCATCCATGGGCCCTTGACCTGCTGGTGTGGATGCGGGCCAATGGCTGGGCGAAGTGAACCCATTCCTCACGGGGCCTCGATGCCGCGGAAGCGGAGGCGGTAGAACCTGCGGTAGTCGGCGACTGGCGGGATCACGCTGAAGGTGCGCAGATTTCCGCTGGTTCCGGCAGTTCCGGTGGCCTGCGACCATGCTTCGGCGGGGGACCGCCGTGTTTCGAGGGTGGCCTGCTGAAGGCCAATACCCCACGTGAACACGAGAGATGGTCCGGTGCGGGCGACCGAGAGATTGGCGGGGTTACCCCAGATCGCTTCGACCCATGCGGGGCGGTCCACGAAGGGGTTGCGATTGCCCTGGCGTTCCTGGACGCGGTCGTTGCGGAGCGATTCGGCGGGGCTGACGGGGTCGGCGTAATGCCAGAGGAGGAGAGTGGTGAGCCGGCCGCAGTACGGGAGGCTGCCGCCGGTCAGTGTACTGTCGTCCGTGAGGCGGAGGTCGTTTTCTTCGCTCGTGCTGCCGTCGTAGCGGACGTCCATGTAGAAGAGGGCTCGTGCGATATCGCCCTTCAGTTCCGGTGGAGGTTCCCATGAATCCGTGTCCGACGAACAGAGCGGTG
>CAZSDE010000141.1:5355-8239 GCA_964605435.1 uncultured Akkermansia sp. | reverse complement strand
TCTTCGATGGTCAGGCCCTCCACGCCTTCACAACCCTGCCCCGCTACGAAGCCCTCGTCTTCTGGCTCCCCGTCGCCCTCGGCAACGGTCGCTGGCTCGCTCCAGCCAGTTCACCCGCAGACCAGAACGACGTGTGAACCGCGCAGCCCGCTGACTCCCCGCCGCCGCTACTGCGACGGCACCTTCAGCAAGGGAGCGAGCAGGGCCGCCACTTCCCCAGCCGAAACTGCTGAACCGACCAGCTTGCCGTCCCGCAGCACATGCAGCTCCGCCGCCGACCCCGGTGCCGGCAGACTCTGCATCCCGGGCACCCCAGCCACCAGCGACCGGCTCTGCTCACTGCCGTCCAGATACACCAGCGACGCCAGCCCCCGGTACCACGGACGCAGCGCATCCATGAGCGCCTTCCGACCCTCCGCATCGGGCCGCCCAGCAACCACAAGGTGCACCGCAGGCTCAGCCAGCAACTCCGCCGCATGAATGAACCTCATGAAGGCCGCCGGCGTCGCCCCGGCCTGCACCGCAAACCGCTCCATGATCTTCCGGCAGCGCTCGCCATGCTCCACCTTCCCCGCCATCCACCGCAGCCTCGCCAGATTCACCGCAGAAACCGACCCCGCCGCCAGCTCCGTCGCTTCATCCATCGACTTGATCCGCTGGAAGATCATGGACGACTCCGGCCCATCGAAGAATCCCGCCTCCGCCTCATCCCACAGTTCCCTGATCTGCACCTCCTGCAGTTCATCCGCCTGCTTCAGCCACCGCGCATCCCCCGTCGCTTCGTACAGGTCAAGCAGCCCGGCTACGAACATGGCATAGTCCTCCGCAAATCCAGGCACGGCCGAAGGACCGTCCAGAAACGCATGCACCAGACCACCATCGGAACGCCGCATCTTCGTCAGAATGAATTCCGCCGCCTTCACCGCGCGCCCCAGCATGGCTTCGTCGCCCACATGAAATCCTGTCCGAACCAGCCCGGAAATCATCACGCCATTCCAGCTCGTCAGCACCTTGTCTTCCAGCATCGGCCGCGGCCGCTTGCGCCGCGCCTCCAGCAGCTTGCCCCTTGCCACTCCCCAGACTTCTTCCACAGCCGCAGTGCTCATACCAAGCCGCTGCGCCACCTCCGCCAGCGGACGCTGCCGGATCAGCAGATTCGCCCGCGGCAACCGCTCCACCATCGGAGAATCAATCGGCAGATTTCCCCTCTCATCGAACCCGAACATCTCCCGCAGCAGCGGTACTGCCTCCGCACCCACCACAGCATCCGCCTCCGACTTATCCCATAGATAATAGACCCCTTCCTGGATCTCACCGGACGACGTCGCACTGCTCGATCCCTCCGCACAGTAGAAAGCCCCGCCTGGATGCGACAACTCATTGACCGCATACTCCACGGTGCTCCGGGCCGCCTCGGAAAAAACACGGTCGCCCGTCACCTGCGCTGCCGCCGTAAGCACCTGCGCCATCACCCCCTGATCGTAAAGCATCTTCTCGAACTGCGGAACCGCCCAGTATGCATCGGTGCTGTAACGGTGAAATCCTCCCGCCAGCTGATCGTGAATCCCACCCGCAAGGATCTTCCGCAGCGTCATGGCCGCCATCTCCACCGATGCCGCCGCACGGCCAAATCCCGCCGCCCGCTCCGTCACCCCATACCGCAGCAGAAACTCCAGATTGTACGGCTGCATGAACTTCGGCTGCTGACTGAATCCCCCATTCACCGGATCATGCAGACTCCGCATCTTCTCAAAGGCCGTCGCCCGCACCTGCGACGCAAATCGCCGGAACGCCCGCTCCTTCCACGCCGTCTTCCCCACCCGCCCGAAAAGCAGGGCCGCCGGCACCGGCCGCAAACGCTCCATGACCGCATCCACTTCCCCCGGAGACAGTTCCGCCAGCACATCCTCCATCACACCACCCGGAAGATATCCCGCCGCCGCCTGCAGTTCGTCATCGCCAAGCCCACGGAAACGCTTCGCCCGCTCCGCCGGTGCCAGCGCCAGAAAATCAGCCACCCCACGCACTTCGGGATTCCCAGCCGGATCCGGCCCCGCCCACATCTTCCGGCAGTCGGCGAAATACTGATCCGCCACTTCCTTCGCCTGCCTCCCCACATACCCCGCATCCGCCGCCCACGCGTTCGCCACATGCGCCACCGTGGTCTCCCATGAAGCGCTCGACCCAGTCGAAACCTTCGGAAAATAAACCCCGGAAAAATACGGCAGCCCTTCCGGCGTCAGCCACACATGCAGCGGCCAGCCACTCTGCTTCTGCTTCCAGAACACATAGTGCAGAAAGGCATTATTCACATCCGGACGTTCCTCCCGGTCGACCAGCACGTTCACAAACCGCTGATTCATGAACCTCGCCATCACGGGATCATTGAACGTTTCCCGCTGCATCCGCAGCGACCACGGACAACTCGCATAGCCAATCGATACCAGCACCATCCGATTCTCCTCCTTCGCCCTCCGGAAGGCTTCCTCGCCCCACGGATACCAGTCCACCGGATCGTTGGCGTGCTGCCGCAGAAAAGCCGATTGCTCGCTGCTCAGCCGATTCGCCGTCCCCGCAGCCGGCAATGGACCAGTCTCCGCGGCCACTTCCTGATCGGTCACCGCCCGCACCGCCGTAGCAGGCTTGCCGCACCCGGTCAGCAGCAGCAACCCCAGCAGCCCAGCCACCGGAATCATTTCCCGGAATGTCACACACGGAAGAAATTTCACGCGCCGACCATGCCCGCCCGTCCCCTGGATTTCAATTCTTTTCCCGAAACACTGCCGTCACTTCACCTTGCATCCTGCCCCATCGACCGTTTCATGCCCCATGCCCGCATCGGTCACCATCAGGGTCCCCGGCAGTACCTCGAACATCGGCCCAG
>CAZSDE010000141.1:0-5345 GCA_964605435.1 uncultured Akkermansia sp. | reverse complement strand
CCTCGGGATCGCTCTCGCTCTGCACAATGAACTCACCGTCACCCGCACCGACGGACCGCTGAGCGTCTCGCCGGCTCACGCCATGCTGCGGGAATGCGCCCGACTCTTCTTCCGGCGCACCAACGTCCCGGAATTCGGCTTCCTGTGGCAGGTCTCAGGCGACGTACCCATCAGCCGCGGCCTCGGCAGCAGCGTCACCATCCGCCTCGGCATCCTCGCCGCCCTCAACCACCTGAGCGGTTCCCCGCTCACCCGCGACGGACTCTTCGCCCTCTGCAGCGAAATCGAAGGCCACCCGGACAACGCCGGACCAGCCACGTTCGGCGGCTTCGTCCCCATGATCAGCCAGCCCGGCGACGCGTGATTCTCACCGACGCCCGCGGCGAATTCTTCCGCTTCCCCGTGGCACCCGATCTCAAATTCGTCCTCCTCATCCCGGACATGGAAGTGCTCACGGAACACGCCCGCCGCGTCCTCCCACCCTCCATCCCTCACCGCGACGCCGTCCTCAATGTCGGCAACGCCTGCGCCATCACCGCCGCCTTCGCGACCGGCCAGTACACAAAAATGCGCGACTGCTTCGGCGACACCCTGCACCAGCCATACCGCGTTCACCTCGTCCCGGGGCTCTTCTCCATCATCGAAGACGGTGTCAATGCCGGAGCCATCGGCGGATTCCTGAGCGGCTCAGGTTCCACGGTCTGCTGCCTCGCCCTCGAAGATTCCGCCCCAGCCGTCGCCCGCGCCATGCTCGCCGCGTGGCAGGGCCCCGCCCCCGCCGAAATCCGCACGGTCACCGCCGACAACGACGGTCTCCGCGTTCTCTCCTGACTTCACCCACGCACCATGGCGAGCGAAAACCTCGACAGTCTCGAACAATGGGGCGTGGAAGTCATCCTCGGCCAGCGCCGCGGTGTGCGTGCAGGCACCCTGCGCCCCTTCCTCAATGGACTCTCCCGCATCTTCCATGGCCTCGTCCAGGGCCGACTCGCCCTCTTCCGCCACCGCGTCAAAACCGATTACTACCTCGGAGCCACCGTCATCAGCATCGGTAACCTCACCGTCGGCGGCACCGGCAAAACCCCCGTCGTCGAAATGCTCGCCCGCCGCCTCCGCGAGGAAGGCCGCCGCGTCGCCATCCTCAGCCGGGGCTACAAACGCGTCAAACCTCCCCTGCGCACCCGACTCCTCCAGAAGTTCACCGGCCGCGAAACCGAAGTTCCCCCGCTCATCGTCAGCGATGGCACCAACCTCACCGGAGCCCCCGCCCACGCCGGCGATGAACCATGGATGCTCGCCCGCAACCTCCCCGGCGTCGCCGTGGTCGTCGACAAAGACAGAGTCAAAGCCGGACGCTGGGCCGTGCGCGAACTCGGATGCGATACCCTCCTGCTCGACGACGGCCTCCAGTACCTCCGGCTCCGCCGCCGCCTCGACATCGTGCTCGTCGACCGCAATGCCCCCTTCGGCAACGAATTCCTCCTCCCGCGCGGCACCCTCCGCGAACCTCCCCGCAACCTCCGCCGCGCCAGTCACATCTTCCTGACCAAATGCGACAGCGCCGAAGGACACGACGAAATCCGCGACCGCATCCGGCGCTTCAACCGCACCGCTGAAATCATTCCCTGCCGCCACCGGCCGGTCATCCTGCAGAACGTCTACCATCCGGAAGACCAGCAACCCCTCGAGTTCCTCCGCGGCCGCAAAGCCGGCACCATCTGCGGCATCGCAGCCCCGGAGAGCTTCGAACGCATCCTCCGCAGCCTCGGCTGCGAACCCGTCCTGACCCGACGCTACACCGACCACCACCGCTACACGGAAGAGGAAATCAACGAATGCATCCTCCGCGCCGATGACCAGCTCGCCGACTGCGTCATCACCACCGAAAAAGACAGCGTGCGCTTCCCCGCCCTCGAAAAAACCCTCCTGCCAGTCTATTTCCTCCGCGTCGAAATCGAAGTCCTCGACAACGCCCCGGCCTTCGAGGAATGCATCTCCCGAATCTGCCGCCCCATCGGAGCGGCCCCACCCATGAAAATGCTGTGAGCCCCCAGTCCGAAACCAGCTTCCTCAGGGAAAATGAAACACTCGCCCGGCTCCTGCGGCACTCGCTGCCGGAACCCAGGACCGGGACAGACCGCCCGCTCCAGATCCTCGACCTCGCCTGCGGACCCTGCCGCGAAGCCAGCACTCTCGTGGAAACCCTGCGCACCCGCCACCCCAAAGCCCCAGCCATCCGCTTCGTCGGTGCCGACATCCGCGGCCGCGAACTGGAAGAAGCCGCCGCGCGCGCCCGCGCCGCCCAACTCAAGGATGCCGAATTCATCACGACCGACTGCTCGCAGCTCGACCGCATCCGCTCGCTCGGTGACGACTTCGATCTCGCCTTCCTCCGCCATCAGAACTTCTGGAACGACCCCGCGGCATGGAGACGCATTTTCCAGCACGGTCTCGCCAGACTCCGCGACGACGGGCTCCTCGTCATCACCAGCTACTTCGACCGCGAACACGAACTCGCCACCCGTGCCCTCGAAGCAGCCGGCGCAGAACTGATCGTCTCCACCCGCAACGAGGATTCCATCGCCCTCCCCACTCCCGGCAAATCCGTCGACCGTCACCTCGCAGTCTTCCGACGCCGCAGCAGCCAGCCACGCTGATGGATACCGCCAAACTCCTCATCAAGGCGGCCGACCGCCTCCGCTCCAGTCTCGCCGGCCTCCACTTTCCGGAACCTGTCAGCCACGTCTACAACCCACTGGAATACGCATGGGATCCTCACACCACATGGATCCGCCGCTTCGCCCCGGCTCCCCGCCAGATCCTCCTGCTCGGCATGAACCCGGGCCCCTTCGGCATGGCCCAGACCGGCGTCCCCTTCGGCGAAATCTCGGCCGTGCGCGATTGGATGGGCATCACCGGTAACGTCTCGCAGCCGAGCCCCGTGCACCCGAAACGCCCCATCGAAGGCTTTGCCTGCCGCCGCTCGGAAGTCAGCGGCAAACGCCTCTGGGGCTGGGCCCGCGATTCCTTCGGCACAGCCGAACGCTTCTTCCGCCATCACTTCGCGGTCAATTTCTGCCCGCTCATCTTCCTCGAAGATTCCGGGCGCAACCGGACGCCTGACAAGATTCCCGGCCACGCCATGGAACCAGTCGAAGCCGCCTGCCTCGAACACCTCCGCGAGGTCATCCGCATCCTCCAGCCCGCATGGCTCATCGGCGTCGGCGGATTCGCAGAAGCCAAACTCCGCACAGCCGCCGGCAGCGGTCCCGCCCGCATCGTCCGCATTCCCCACCCCAGCCCCGCCAACCCAGCCGCCAACCGCGACTGGCACGGAGCCGCCCGCCGCGCCCTCGCGGAGGCCGGCGTCCCCGGCCCCGACGACCTCCCATGAACGACCGCCCCATCGGCATCTTCGACTCAGGTGTCGGAGGACTCACGGTCCTCCGCGCTGTGCGCGCCGCCCTCCCCTCGGAATCGCTCGTCTACCTCGGCGACACCGCCCGCGTTCCCTACGGCAACAAATCACCGGCCACGGTCGCCCGCTACGCCCTCGAAGATTCGCAGTTCCTCCTCGGCAAGGGAGTCAAAATGATCGTGATCGCCTGCAATACAGCCTCGGCCCTCGCTGCACCTGCGCTCCGCCGCGAGTTTCCCGGCATTCCCATTCTCGGCATGATCGGGCCAGGCTCACGCGCGGCCACCCGCGCCACCCGCAATGGCCGCATAGGGGTCATCGCCACCGCCGCCACCATCGGTTCGGGTGCCTACGAACAACGGATCCGCGCCACCTTCGCCGCCGACGGAAAGGAACCCGAACTCATCCGGAGCGTCGCCTGCCCGCTCTTCGTGCCGCTCGCCGAAGAAGGCGAAACCGACTCGGACATCGCCCGCCTCGCAGCCGCCAAATACCTCGCGCCCCTCAAGGCCGACAGGATCGATACCCTCGTGCTCGGCTGCACCCATTACCCTCTCCTCCGCAGGGTCATCGCCGAAACCATGGGTCCGGACGTCACCCTCGTCGACAGCGCGGAAGCCGCCGCCGCCGAAACCGCCACCCTCCTCGGCACATCCGGCCTCCTCAGCGGCAACCAGCACGCTCGCTCGGAATCGTTCTTCGTCACCGACGCCGCCAGCCGCTTCGCCACCATCGCCTCGGCCATCCTCGGATCGCCGCCGGCCTCGCTCGAACTGGTCTCGCTGGGCCAGGCCTGAAAACGGGGAACCCCCTCGCACCGGCACCCGCGTTCCACCTCAGTCCGGCAGTTCGCCGCGCAACTGTCCAACGTCGGCCCGCTCCGCAAGCAGACGGCCATCGGCAAAAACCCTGAGCCCGGCCCCACGGCCATACCGGCTGCCATCACGGTCCCACAGCACGGTAAGCAGCACCCCATGATAGGGGACATCCTCCAGACAGAACCAATCCCACACCCCGGTCGGCAGCAGAGGATCGATTTCCACCACCCGGTCCGCCCGCGGCCGCAGCCCCACGAGCCCACTGATGACCAAATCACAGAAGGTGGAATGATTGTAGTCCTTCCCGCGTTCCAACGGAGCCTGCCCCCGCTCCCGCAGCATCGTCCGCGCCATCCAATCCCCCGTCTGCGGATGCAGGTTCTCGTCAATCCACGGCTGACGCGATTCCTTCCTCCCGAGGGCACTGTCGCCGTCGTGCAGCGCCTTCAAAGTGGCCGCATAAACATCGCTGTACGAAGCCGACGGCACTGCCGCCGTTGCCTCATTGCGACCGCCTGACAACACCCGCCATTCAAGAAGCCCAGCGCTCTTCCCCGGGGCCGTGACCGCTTCAAGCCGGAGCGATTTCACCGACTGCGGCGCAAAGCTCACGCGATTGAAACGATCCAGATCCACTCCTGGCACCTCCGCCGTTTTGAGTTCCACCCACTCTTCTCCCTCGCGCCGCAGCAACCGCCACGAAACCGGTGGATCAATGCCGTGCGGATCGTCGTACCAGAACACTTCCACGGCATCAACTGTCACCGCTGCCGGAAAATCGTACTGCACCCATTCGGTCGATCCCAGCCGGTCCTCGGCCCACCACGTGTGGCGGCGCACGCTGTTGTCATGCGACTTGACGAGGCCTCCGGCCGGACGCTCGGGCGGCAGTTGCCGGAACCGGTGGCTCCGCACGTAGCCTTGCAGGGTCTCCCAGTAATCCTGGCGAGCCACGATGGCCTGCGGCGGACCGTGCAGCACATTCGCCAGCGCAGTCAGGGTCTGTGACGTCGCAAAGGGCCAGCTCGGTCCGTTCCACTGGCATTCATGCCCCTCGTAGCGCAGCGCAAATCCCGGATGCCGCTGCTCGGTGGTGGTCGGACCAAAGG